>CAYXGD010000240.1:0-3520 GCA_964464425.1 uncultured Thermoplasmatales archaeon | reverse complement strand
CATCGACGGTGAGCGCCTCTACATCTCCATCCGCGACTGGCCCGACAAGGTCCACATCGAAGCCTACGACCTGACCACCTGGGAGCAGGCCTGGACGTGGGGTCCTCACTACGTGTTCGAGCAGGATGCTACGGTCCGGGAGGCCAACGCGCGTGGCAACGGGAACCGCGGGTCCCAGACCTGCAGCCACCTCATCATCCAGGACGGTACCCTGTACAACTTCTGCAACCAGCAGCAGGAGGAGACCTTCCGCCAGGAGACCTACCTGGTGGCCCTGGACGCTCGCAGCGGCGAGGAGCACTGGCTCTGGGAGAGCACCATGGCCGACGAGGACGGGACCCCGCGGGAGGGCGCCAGCCCCCGCTTCAGCGTCCTGACCGGCATCTCGGTCGTCGGCGACCACCTGCTGGCCTCCGGTTGGGACGCTGTCGGCGTCGGGGGTTCCGGCTGCATCGTGACAGGCACCCCAGGCCTGCCTTGCGAGGATCATCCGTCCATGCAGTACCAGAACGGCAGCCTCCACCTCACCGCCTTCGAACCGGGACCCGATGGCGGGGAGATCCGATGGTCCCACAAGCGTGCCGTCTCCATGACCGAGGTGGGGGCCGCGGGTCAGGACAGGTCTCTCGGCGATCAGGACACCTTCCAGGGGATCAGCGCCCACCCGACCGGGACCAAGAGTGTCCTCTACATTCGGATGCTTGACCAGGTCCTAGCGCTCAACCCAGGTCAGGACGGGGAGGAGATCTGGTCCGAGACGGTGGGCGAGTTCGACGCCCAGACCAACGCCAGCTTCGGCGGCCTAGCCATGGGTGACGACGCGTTCTACGCCACCTCCACCGAGACCCTCTACCGCTACGACACCGACCCCCACCACAACCGGTGGCGGACGGTGCTGGACCCCAGCTACGACGAGAAGTGGGCCAACGGGGACATCATCCTCGCCGACGAGACCCTCTATGCCGCCGCCGAGTGGCGCAACGGCAACGGTACCTCGATCTACGCCATGGACGCCGAGACGGGCGACATCCTGTGGCGGAAGCCGATCCCGTCGGATCCCGCCATCGCCGAGCAGAAACCCTGGCGCTTGTTCCACTACATCAGCGTGGCCGACGGCCTGCTCGTGGCCGCCGGCGGGGATGGGACCCTCTGGGTCCTCGGGGAGACCGACGCCTCCATCGAGCCGGCGGTCAACGTCTCCAGCGCCTACCCGGGTCCAGGCGAGGAGGTCGACGTCGATCTCTCGGGATCGGGACCCGGGCTCCAAGGGAACGCCACACGGTACAAGGCCGACTGGGGCGATGGGAACACGACCGGCTGGCAGACCGATCCCGCCCTCACCCACGCCTACACCGCCCCCGGCGACCGGACCGCCCGGTTCTGGGTCGGCAACGATGCCAACCAGACAGCCTCGGTCACTCACACGTTCCACGTCGGCCAAGAAGCGCCGACCGAACCGAACATGATCGAGACCGCTTTCCAGAAGCAGAACCAGGACCTGACCTTCGGGGTGCTGGGCATCCTGGTGGCCGTCACCGGTGGCGCGATCGGTGTCGCCCGCCGCTACCGTGAGCGATCGCGTCTCCAGGAGGAGCTCGAGGCCATCGAGCAGCTCTTCGAGGCGACCCGGGACCGACCGGCCGAGTGCGAGGCCCAGCTGACCGAACGCAAGGCCCACTGCCGCGGCCTCTTGACCGACGGGTACCTGACCGAGGAGCAGTTCCAGGTCGTCCAGACCCGGGTCGAGGAGCTCAAGCAGGAGCTACGGCGGGGGGCGGTCGACGACGAGTTCGCCTTCCTGCCCCATGGCCTGGTCCGGGAGGCCCGGGAGATGCTCCACGACGGGCGCGTGACCAGCCTCGAGGCTCGCGCGTTCCTGACCGCGCTGGAGGAGAGCGAGGTCATCACCGACGAGCAACGCGCCCTTGTCCGGGACCGGATCGAGGCGTGGTACGCTCGGGACGCCGGCGGGGGCGGTCGTCCGTGACCGCCGCCCCGTGGCCCGACACGAGGGAGATGACACGACCAGAGACCGCTGACGGAGATCGAGATCCATGAACGACAGCGACGACGGAGCCAAGCCCACGACGCACGCCCTGTTGATCGGTCTGCTCCTGGCCACCGCCCTCCTCGCCGGCTGCATCGGTACAGGGGACGAGACAGCGCTGGAGGCGAACGAGGCTCCCAGCGGGGACGCGACCGAGCAGACGCGTGAGGTCCCCTACAGCCAGTCCGGCTCCCTGGAGACGGCCCTCGGGGTCTGCGTCGCCGGTGCCGGCATCGGTACCAACGCCTGCCAGGGCAACATCGAGATCCACGAGACCGATCCCACCGGGGTGGTTGAGAAGGCCGAGCTGACGCTCACCTGGGAGCCGCTGACCCCCCTGACCCAGGAGCTGGGGATCACCCTGGCCTGGGGCTGCGACGACCAGGGCGACTGCAAGACCGACTGGGCGTCCGGTACCAGCCCCGTCGAGCTGACGGTCGATGGCGTCGACGCGCCAGGCAAGGTCTACATCGCCGTCTGGAACGGTGCCACAGGCACCGAGGAGGCCTACGTCACCCACACGACGTCCCAGGACTACCAGATCGAGGGCACGTTCACCAGCCTGGTCCCCGCAGGAGGCTCCCAGTGACCCGACGCTGGACCCTGGTCCTGGCGTTGATCCTGCTGCCGCTGACCGGCTGCATCGGGGGCGGGGGCGGCGTCGAGATGGATGAGACTGTCACCGAGAACAACGGGTGCAGCGTCATCAGCCGCGATGCGACGATCGTCGCCGGCCAGCCCCTGGTGCTCACCCTCGAGGCCGGTGGGACGCCCGCCACCGCCTCCATCGATGGCACGACCAGCGGGGTCGGCGAGCTCCAGCTCGTCCTCGAGCACAACGGCACCGAGGTCTGGTCGGACACCGAGGGTGGGACCGGAGCCGTAGGCATGGACGCGGCGTTCGACGGACACGTCGAGGGCCTGGCGCGTGGTGACCACACGCTGACGATCTCCGCCAGCGAGGGCTACCACGACATGTCGATCGCTTTCGAGATCCGGTGGGGCGGGGGGACGTGCTCGTGAACGCCCGATCCCTCCTGACCGTCGCCGTAGCTCTGCTCCTGACCGTCGGCCTGACCGGCTGCTTGGGCAGCCTCGACGACGGAAGAGGTGCCAGCTCCGGGGCCGAGGTCGAGCCCGGCTGCTCGCAGCAACAGGTCAGCGGCCAGCTCACCCCCGAGAGCAGCCTGACCGCCGAGGCCGCGGCGCAGGCCGACGGTGCCCGCGCCCAGGTCGACATCGATCACGTCGGCCAGGGGGAGATCACGTTCGTGCTCGAGCAAGAAGGCGAGGAGGTCTGGCGCGATAGCATCACCCAGCCGCTGCTCCGGACCACCAAGACGGCCAGCGATCTGCCGGCCGGCGACTACACGCTGACCGCCTCGGTGGATCAGGGCGTCCACCAGGTCAACGGGTTGTGGCTGAACATCACGTGGGGAGGCGCCAGCTGCTGATGGCACGGCCGGCGGTCCT
>CAYXGD010000239.1:0-3525 GCA_964464425.1 uncultured Thermoplasmatales archaeon | reverse complement strand
CCCCTTACTGTGATCAGACCGTCGGCCACGGGACCCACGTGGCCGGCATCGCTGCGGGCAACGGCTGGGCCGTGAAGAACGGTCTGGCCATCCAGTCCTCCAGCGAGCCTTACATCGGCACCGCACCGTCGGCCAAGCTCGTGGCCGCTGGCGCCGGCGCCGGCATCTTCGTGCTGGACGCCACGTCCAGCCTCGACTACATGTACGCCAACCGGGACCGGTTGGGCATCACCGTCGTCACCAACTCGTACGGCGACGTGCCCGGCTGCTCCTCCAGCTTCCCCGGCGGCACCCTCATCAGCCTCCAGAACCAGTTCATCGAGGCCGGGATCCCCGTCCTCTTCGCCGCTGGCAACTACGACACCAGCGGGAAGACCTGGACCAGCACCTACGCCCGCAACCCGACGCCGGGCGTGATCTCGGTCGCCAACTACGACGACTTCGACACCGCCACCAAGAACGGGGCCATCAACAGCGGCTCCAGCGACGGTTGCGTCTCCACCGAGGCCGGCGGCGACTACGTCTGGACCTGGCCCGACGTCTCGGCGCCTGGTTCCAGCATCGCCAGCACGGCCTCCTACACCGGTGCGCTCGTCCCGCCCGTCTGGGACCCGCCCTTCTACGCCTCGGCCGGCGGCACCAGCATGTCCACCCCGCACGTGGCCGGCGTCACCGCGCTCATGCTCCAAGCCAACCCGGACCTCACCCCGGCCGAGGTCGAGGAGATCCTCATCGACACGGCCGACAAGTGGAGCGACGGCGTCAGCTCCCGCCTGATCAGCGGGACCGACGACATGTGGGGCATCCCCAGCGGCCTGAACGACCAGGCCCTGGCCACCTTCCTGGCCAACGACTGGGATCCCTCCACCTGCCGGATCACCCCGACGATGGCCCAGCAAGCCGCCGACGGCATCCCCGTCGATGGCCTGCCTCGCTTCGAGGACCTCGAGAACCCCGAGGCCTACGTCTGCCGCGATTACCGCCGCGGCGCCGGCCTCGTCGACGCCTACGCTGCCGTCCAGGAGGCCGTGGCCCGCACCGGCACCACGAGCCCCGAGGTCAGCATCACCAGCCCCGGGGATGGGCAGACCGTCTCCCCGACCTCGATCACCGTCGAGGGCGACGTCGACCGGCTGGCCGGCGACGGTACCTCCAACCCGCCGCCCGAGGCCACGCTGACCCCGACGCCCGAGAGCGGCGACCCGCCGCTGGACGTCACGTTCAGCATCTCGGCCAGCGACGATGGTAGCTTCACCGAGTGGAGCCTCGACTTCGGCGACGGTAGCACACCGGCCGGCGACGCCGGCGGCCCGCCCGCCTCGGTCGACCACACGTACACCGAGGAAGGCACCTACGACGCCATCCTCAGCGTCACCGACGACGACGGTGCCACCAGCACCGCCCAGGCGCGCGTCCAGGTCGGCGGCCCCGAAGAGGTCCGGATCGGCACCGATCCTGCCGGCGACACCGCCACCGGCTCCTGCAGCAACGGCGCCACCGCCTGCGAGACCTCCTGGGTCGACGCTGCCGACGACGGGCTCGATCTCACTGCAGCCTACGTCAAGGACATCGGCGACTCGCTCAGGTTCACGTTCCAGGTCAACGACGCCGACGCGTTCTACAACGAGCCGTCCGGCGACCCGGCCAGCGGCGACCCGGCCCACATCGTCGGGTACCAGCTCACCGCGCAGTTCCAGACGAGCCCCGCCACCGTGTACACGCTCAACCTCGAGCGTGACCGCGGAGGCGACCAGCTCACCACGACCCTCGGCAAGCGCCTCGGCGTCCTGATCCTCAACAGCAACCTCGGTCAGGGTCACGTCGACAAGGCCGAGGACGTCTTCTGGGCCGACGTCCCCAAGTCCGAGATGCCCGAGCTCGCGGTCCTGGGCTCGATCAACGAGATCGATATCTCCAGCCAGATCACCCAGGAGGGCGCCAGCGTCCAACTCCTGACGACCATGGACACGCTCGACAACATCGAGAACTCGAGCTACGAGACCGATCCAGCGGCCACCCAGGCCGCCGCGTACGCCTTCGCCGGGGAACCGCTGGACCCGCCCAGCCAGGTCCCCGCCGACCCCGAGGTCGAGGATCCCAACGGCGACGTCACCGCCGCCGGTGCGCCCATCGACCACATGGACATCGAGGCCGCCTGGTTCGAGAACGACGACAACTTCCTGTACGCAGGCCTCAAGGTCGCCGACATCCCGGCCGACCCCACGACCACCACCGAGGTCGCCTACCACGTCAACTTCGCGCCCAGCTGGGCCCAGGACGCCTCCGCGTGGGGATCCAGCGGCACCTTCACCGGCCTGCGCGCCGAGGCCATCCTGAGCCCGGTCAACGCGCGGGATGGCACCCCGACCGACGGCCAGCACGACTTCGAGCTGCAGGTCCTCAGCACCACGGCCACGGGCAGCACGTTCAGCAGGGTCGCCGGCCTGCCGCTGTCCACCGTCGACGCGGACAACGACATCATCTGGTTCGTCATCCCCATGGACGAGCTGCGGGAGCCACCGACCGGCGCCACCCTCACCGACCTCGGCGCCGACGCGGTCCCCGCCCAGCAGGGCCTGGTCACCTTCGGGACCGACCTCGGTGACGGCGCGACCAGCAGCGCCTCCTACGAGGTCAAGGGACGCAGCGAGCCGCTCTCCGTCAGCGCCGGCGGCCCCTACGACGGCGCGCCCGGCGAGACCGTGACCATCGCCGCCCAACCCAGCGGCGGTCAGGCGCCGATCAGCTGCAGCTGGACGGCCCCTGCCGACGTCACCCTCGGTGATGCCAGCGCCTGCACCACCACTGCCTCGGCCACCCAGCTCTCCACCTACACGCTGAGCGTGACCGCCACCGACGACAGCGGCGCCCAGGCGACCGACAGCACCACCTTCACCGTCTCGGACGCCGCCGGCGAGCGCGTCCAGATCCGGCTGGATGGCGGCCTGCTCGACGCCGTGCCGGTCAGCACGAGCACCCAGGCGCCCACCGACACGTGGAGCACCAGCATCGACCTGTCCGGCCTCTCCGGCCAGCACGCCCTGACCGCCGAGTGGCTCGACAGCGACGAGAGCGTGCTCGACACCGCGACCGTCTCGGTCACCGTCTCCACCGGCACCTCCCCGACCGTGACCATCACGAGCCCTGCCGACGACGCCACCGTCGACGGCGTCCTGGCCATCGAGGGCCAGGCCGGCCACGGCGGCACCTCCGGCTCCGGCGGCTCGTCCACCACGAGCCAACAGAGCACCCCGGCCTTCGGGCCCGGCGGGCTCTACGAGACCCAGTCGACCGTCACCCGCGAGGACACCATCGCGGCCCCCTGTGCACCCTGCCAGGACCTCGGTCCCGGCGGCAGCGTGGCCTGGGGCATGCCGGTCGACTCCGAGGCTGACGGCAGCGACGGCCGCTGGCTCGATGTCTCCGGCCTTGCCGGCTCGATCTACGAGCTCGACGCCCACTACGACGCCCCCATGGACGTGTACTTCTACCCGACCTGGGAGGAGACCACGCCCCTGGGCAGCA
>CAYXGD010000238.1:0-3528 GCA_964464425.1 uncultured Thermoplasmatales archaeon | reverse complement strand
CGCCATCTTCGGTTGGTTGGGCGGCGGCCCCCTGTGGGCCTTGATCCTCGGTGCCCTGGCAGCGGTCCCGCTGCTGCTGGTCGAGTGGATCGGGTTCCTGATCTACGAGCACCTGATCGCCCCGCGCCGCGCGACCCGCGGCCGGGAGACGACCTAGCCGGTCGACCTCGCGGTCCCGGTGACGACCCGCTCCCCCCCCCCCATGGAGCGCTAGCGCTCGAGCCAGGCAGCTAGCTAGCGGGCCGGCGGAGCGCTAAACGTCCCCTTGGAGGCGTACCCTGGAGGTCAGCCCAGCGGCTTCCTCGAGGCGGCGATCCTGGAAGATCCGTCGGCCCTGGAGGATGGCCTCCAGGCGCTTGGCGAACCCCGCCAACCGGTCGGCGGCCTCGCCGGTCGCCCGGACCTCGACGCGCGCGGTCGGAGCGTGGACCACGAGCCGGAGACCTCGCTTGAGGTCGTAGGCAACCAAGAGCACGAGGACACCGAGCAGCGCGAACGGGATGATAAGAGGGGTCGCCGCCAAGCCTCCGGCGAGGCCAGCAGCGAGCGTGCCGCCGGCCCCGATCAGCAGGCGACGGTCCGGGGCCCCTTCGAGCTCGACCGCGGCCACCTCGTCCATGGGGATCACGGTTTGCGAGCGCTGTCCGTGGACCTGGTGCTGGTGCACCAGGGACTCGCCGGTGACCCATAGGGAGGTGGCGTCCGAGTTGAAGGTGGCAGCGACCCCACCCATCACCTCTCCCTCTCCCGGTAGGGCTCTTGAAAGTACCCCGTATCGGGCCTGGCCGAGACGCCGACCACGGCCCCCCTGACCCCCCGCTGGCCTCGGGGTCATTTCAACTCGCTTACCAATCTCTTCATAAGGGCACAAGCCAAGGTGTAGCATGATGCGCCAAACCCTCGACCTCGGCACCTCCATCACGCGCTTCTACAAGCGCGAGAAACTCTTGGAGGCCTTGACCGGCCGCAGCTACGAGCACCTCTGAAGCCCGCCGGCAGACCGACCGTGACCGGGCCGGTCCAGCGGCTCACTGGAGCGCCCGCTGGATCTCCTCGCGCATCACCTGGCTGATCAACTCCCCGTCAGCCTTGCCTTTCAGCTGGCCCATGGCCTCGCCCATGAGCGCGCCCATCGCGCCCATCTGGCGTTCCTCGATGAGCTCCTGGTTGCGCTCGACGATGCCCTGGATGACCTCGCGGACCTCGTCCTCACCGACCATGCCCGCGCCGATGGCCTCGATGGCTTGCTCCACCGTGCAGCCCTCCTGGGCCATGGTCGCCATGATCTCGGGGAGGGCCTCCTTGGCGAACGCGTCCTCCGAGAGCGCGACCAGGGCGTCCTCGACGACCTCGTCGCTGACCTCGAGGTCCTCGTGGTCGGACTCGATCTCCGGCCGGGTCTGGAGCAGGACACGGGCGGCCTCCTTGGCCAGCCCGCTGGCCTCGACCAAGGCCTCGAACAGGAGGAAGCTCTGGCCGTGGGCCAGGGTCTCGGCCATCTCCTCTGGTAGGCCGAGCTCGTCCTGGTAGCGGGCCGAGCGCTCGTCGGGCATCTCGGGCAGGTCGCTGGCCAGGTCCTCGAGGTGCTCCGAGGTCACGCGGATCGGCGGCACGTCGGTCTCGGGGTACATGCGAGCCCCGCCGGGCAGCGGGCGCAGGTACCGGGTACGGCCGTCCTCCAGGGCCTGCCGGGTCTCCTCGGGCACGCCCTCGAAGGCCAGGTGGGCCCTGTCCAACGCGGCCTCTAGCGAACGGCGAGCCACGTCCCGGTCGGCGGCCACCAGGCAGAAGGCGTCTTGGTCGGCGGTGGTCCCCAGCTCGTCGTGGACGGCGGCGACCTCGTCGGCGGTGATGCCGTAGGCCGGGAGCTCGTCGGTGTGGAAGAGCCCGCTGGCGCCCTGGGTGCGGGCATAGCCTGCCAGCTCCCAGCCCAGACGGTGCTCGTCCTCGCCCTTGACCCCCAGCCGGCCGGCGAAGCCGGGCAGGGCCAGGGCCCAGATCTCGCCCCCCTCACCGAGCACCCCGCGCAGGACCTTGCTGTCGGTGGCCTCGAACAGGTCGGTGACGTCCTCGGGTCCCTCGGGCAGGTCGCTCGGGTCGGCGGCCTCGGCCAGGTCGTCGGCAAGCGCGGCCAGGGTCTCCTGGCGTTCGCGTTCGCCGTCGACGAAGGTGGGGATCATGTCGAGCTCCTGGACCCCCTTGACCTCCACGCGGGCACCGACGGGCGTGGAGATGTTGAGGTCCTGGCGGATGGTGCCCAACCCTCGCTTGGCTTTGCCGGTGGCGCGGATCAGCGTCCCCAGAGCCAGGGCGGCCTCCTTGGCATGCTCACCCGAGTGGAGAACGGGCTCGGTGGCGATCTCGATCAGGGGGAAGCCGAGCCGGTCGAGCCGGTAGTGGGCCTCGCGGGTCCCGCGGGAGACGATCCGGGCCGCGTCCTCCTCGAGCGCCATGGCCATGAGGCCGACGTCGCCCTGGCTGGTCTCGACGTGGCCGCCCAGGGCGACCAGCGAGGTCCGCTGGAAGCCGGTGGTGTTGGAGCCGTCGATGACGATCTTGCGCATGGTGTGGACCTCGTCCATGGCACGGGCCTCGGTCATCAGGGCGACGGTCAGGGCGACGTCGAGCGCCGCCCGGTTCAGGTTGCCGGGCGGTTCCTCGTCGGCCTCGACCAGGCAGCTCGTCTCGTGGCTGGCGTCGTAGTGGAACGCGCGGCCCTTGCGCGCCTCGGCCAGGGCGGCGGCGTCGACCTCGCCCATCTCGCTCTGGGTCGGTCGCAGGGTGCGCTGGATCTCGACGTCGATGGTCTCGTCCATCTCGGTCGGGCAGCGGCAGAAGAGCTTGCCCGTGTCGAGCTGCTGGTGGATCTCCAGCCCGCACTTGACGGGAGGCTCGTCGGTCATCGGTCGCCACCCCCCTTGGGGTAGTGGAAGGTGGACCGATCGGCCATCTCCCGGCCGCGAGGCGCGGTGAACAACCGGATGGCCTCCTTGGGGCTTTCACCGGCGGTGCCCAAGGCCCAGGCGAGCTTGACGAAGGCGGTCTCGGGCAGCATGTCGCCGGCGTCCAGGCACCCGGCGCGGATCAGCTCGCGCCCGGTCTCGTAGACGCGAAGGTTCGTGCGTCCGTTGAGGCACTGGCTGGCGACGACGACCAGGGTCCCCTGGTCGACGATGGTCTCGATCGTCCCGATCAGCCGCCTGGGGATGTGGCCCAGACCGGTCCCGGCGATGACCAGGCCCTGGCCGGCGGCGGCCTGGAGCTCGGCGTCGGTCAGGCCAGGGTAGGCCCAGACCATGCCGACGTCGTCGCTGAAGCTGCCCTCCCGGCGGACCTGCTCGCTGGGGTGCACGGGGTCACGATCCCAGGTGATGCCGTCCTCGTCGATGGTGCCCAGAGGGGGCGCGTTGAGCGATTGGAAGGCGTCACGCCGGGAGGTGTGCATCTTGCGGACCCGGCCGGCAGGGTGGATCGTCCAGCGCTCGTCGCCCATGGTGCCGTGCATGACGGCCACGACCTCGCCGGCGT
>CAYXGD010000237.1:0-3553 GCA_964464425.1 uncultured Thermoplasmatales archaeon | reverse complement strand
AGGACCACGGTTGTAGGGAGTGCTGGCCCTTTGATAAGTCTTCGGTCAAGCCCCTCGGAAGGAGGGCTCAGCCAGGGCTGCTTGGCCCCGGGGCTCGCTGGACAGGGTCATGCGGCCGCCCGTCGTCGATCAGCGCCTCGGCTGCAGCCTGGAGGCGAGGTGCCAGGCCGAGGGCCAGCGGGCGGGCCAGGTGGCGCCTGGCCGAAACATCGGCCTCGTACCATGCCGGCTCGGGCTGCTCGTACCGTTTGGGTGCCCGGTGACCGCATCCCCTGCACCGGACCCCGGCATCGCGGCCGGCCGACCCCATGGCTCCACCGCAGCTGGGGCAGCGCTGCCGGCGCCGGCGACGGGCCGGCACGTGGAGGAGCTTCTCCAGGTTGACCTGGCCGTCCTCGAGAGCGCCGACGGGCAGGAGCCGGTCGCCGGGTTCGACGTCGAGCACCGCGTGCCTGAGCCGACCGGTGGGCTCGAAGGCCATCAGGGTCCGCATTTGGCCATCGGTGGTCTCGGTCGCCAGCCGCACGTGGCCCCCTGCCAGCGTCGTCGGGGGCCGGGTGGCGATCGATGGGGTCAGGCAGGCCGAGCGGATGTGGTCATCGCTGGCCTGGTTGGTCACGAACGCCTGGGCCACGGCGGGGGCCTCGCCCTCGATCCTGGCTGCGGCCTCCGCCAACCTTCCGGGCCGCGTGGCTCGCAGGCCGAAGAGCACCGGGCAGGGCGTGCGTGGGACCATGGCCAGGTGGTCGTCGGTCGGATCGATGCAGTCGAAGGTCTCGGGGTAGGCGCCGGCCACGCCCGCCACCGAGGCAGGCTCGATCCGGCGTGGGGTGCCCCAGCGATCGGGCGCCCGGTAGGCGATGTGCTCGTAGGTGGCCTGGGGGCCAGGGCGCCAGGCGGCCGCGCACAGGCAGCCGATCAGACCCCGCCCGGTGCCCATCGTGCGCGTCCGGGCGCCCAGGTCGTCCAGGGCCTGGCGGGCGTCACCGAGCTCGACGGTCCCCTGGACCCCTTGGTGGTACCATCGTTCCGGCGGTGGGTGCTCGAGGAGGGCCAGCCCGGCACCCTTCCCGTCGGCCAACCGGGCGTGGGCTCGAACGACGTCGAAGGCCGCTTCGAGCACGGTCTCGGGGTCGAGCTCCTCGCGCAGCGGCAGGACGACAGCGGCGTTGCCGCGGGTCTTCCACGGGTTGGAGGGGAACAGCCGGACCAGCCGCGGCCGACCGCTGGCGGCCTCGACGCGCAGGCGGTCGAGGATCCGCCAGGCGACGTGGGTGGTGCACCCCCCCTCCGGGCCGTCGGTGTCGTCGAGGGCCAGGAGCACGGGGATCCCCTAGGCCGCGCCCCGTTGGGTCGAGAAGCCTTCCTTGCCCTGCTTGTAGGCGGCGCGGAGGTCGTCCTTGAACGCCTTGGCCGTCTGGTAGCGGTCCTCGGTCCCCCTGGAGAGGGCCTTGGCGAGGACCTCGTTGAGGGGCTCGGGCAACGTGGGCGCCGGCAGCTCGGAGCTGAGGGCGGCCAGCTCCTCGGCGGGCGGGGTCTTGCGCTTGGACAGGCCGAGGTGGTGGTTGCCCGTCAGCATCTCGTACAGCAGCGCGCCGGCGGCGTAGAGGTCAGCCGTGCTACCCGGCGCCTTGCCCTCAAGCTGCTCTGGGGCCATGTACCGCGGCGTGCCGACGAAGGCATCCTCCCCCTCGGCGGTCTCCTCGATGCGGGCTGCCACGCCGAAGTCGGTGATCTTGGCCACGCCATCCTGGGTGATCAGGATGTTCGAGGGCTTGAGGTCCCGGTGCACGATCCCGGCGTCGTGGAGGGCTCCCAGCCCAGCCAGGATGTCGGCGAAGAGGGACAGGGCCTCCTTGGGCGGGAGATCGCCGGCCTCGAGGCGCTTCTGGAGCGTCCCGCCCTCGACGTGCTCCATGACCAGGAGGAGCCGGCCCTCCTCCTCGATGACGTCGTGCACGACGACGACGTTGGGATGCGAGAGGTTGGCCGCGGTCCTGGCCTCGTGCAGCAGGAGCTCGCGAGCCTGGCCTTGACCGACGTGCTCGATGGCCTTGAGGACGACCTGTCGCTCGAGGACCGAGTCGGTGGCCAGGTAGGTGGTCCCGAAGCCGCCCTCGCCGAGGACACGCTCGATGTGGAACCGTTCGACCTTGCGAGGCATGAAGCCGGCAGCCACGGTGCCATCCCCCTGGGGCTTGGCCGCGGTGCCGCTGGTGCCTGCCTGGGCGGTCGTCTTCCCGGTCTCCCGCCCGCGCTGGTAGAGGTACCAGCCGCCGGCGGCCAGCGCCACGACGGCCAGCAAGCCGAGGAGCGCCGGGACGATCCAGCCCTGGGAGAGCATCGCCCTGGCCTGTGAGAGGAGCGTCGGGCGGAGGACCTCGGTGGCGTGGCTCCGGTCCTCGCTGGCCGGCGTGAGGATCACCGCCCGCTCGGTGTCCCTGCTCTCGACCACGCCCTGCACCTGGATCGGGCCGGTGGCGCCGGGGACGAACCGGAGCGGTACGCTCGCGTTGATCGGTTCATCTGGGACGAACGTGACCTCCCGGCTGGCCACCTCCTCGACACCGACCCGCAGGCTGACCTGGAGGGCGACCGGCGCTGGCGGTGGCGGGCCTTCGAGCTGGATCTCGTAGGTGGTCCCGACGCCGGCCCGGGGTGGATCCTCGGGGGCGATCAACCGCCAGTCGACCCGGGAGGGGGCCGGCCGGATGGTCACGGGGACCTGGTTGCTGGGCCCTTGACCGGTGGGATCGATCGCGATGGTGGTCGATCCGGGATCGCCGACGGCCAGGTGCAGGGTCCCCTTCTGGCCGGGGGTCAGGGTGAGCTGGTTGGTCCCGCCGGCGACCGGGTCCAGGTCGCTGGAGACCTCGACCTGGCGGGTCCCGCTGTTGACGACCAGGAGCTCGACGAAGCCGTCCTCGACCATGGTCAGCGAGGTCGGCAGGGTGCACAGGCCTGGGCACCCGTTCTCGTAGAGCGCCAGGGTCGCCGAGGTCCACAGCCCGCCGGCCGGCGCCAAGAGGTCGAGGTTCCGGACGCGGTGGAGGTTGCCATCGGAGACGTTGAGCTGGACATCGTAGACCCGCGGACCGCTGGCCTCGAACGCCAGGATCGAGCCGTTGGTCACCACGTCGCCGTCGACCCGCCACGTGTAGCTGATGGGGTCGCCCTCGGGGTCCGTGGTCCCGCTGGCGTCGAGCTTCATGGCCAGACCGCGGCTCTCATCGATGACGACAGGGTCCGGCGGGAAGTTGACCTCCAGGGTTTGGCTGGTCGACGCGGTCGAGATCCCGTCGGTGACGGTCAGCTTGACGGTGTAGGTCCCGGAGCTGTCGAACGGGTGGGTCACGACGGCACCGGAGGCGGTGGCGCCGTCGTCGAACGACCACGTGTAGGTCAGGGGCGCACCGTCGGGATCGTGGGAGGCGCTCGCGTCGAACCTGTAGCCATCCTCGGTCCAGTTGACATCGAAGGATGCCACCGGCAGGCGGTTGCTGCCGAGCATGCGCAGGGCCCCGTCGGGGCTGGGCCAGAGCAAGGCGCCGCT
>CAYXGD010000236.1:0-3582 GCA_964464425.1 uncultured Thermoplasmatales archaeon | reverse complement strand
GTCGTCTCCACCCGGGATGGCGGCCGAGGCGACCAGGCCTACGTCATGATGAACGGGACCAGCATGGCCGCCCCGCACGTGGCCGGTGCGGCAGCGTTGCTCCTCAGCCTCCGCCCGGATCTGACCCCGGCCCAGGTCAAGGGCATCCTGACCCAGAGCGCCAAGGACGTCGCTGCCCCTGGCCTCGACGACCGGAGCGGGCATGGTATGCTCGACATCCGAGGGGCCCTGACGCTGCTCGAGAGCAGCAAGACCCGGAACGTCACCCACTGGGAGGTCGTCGCCGAGGATCGCGGCACGCTGACAGGGCCCAGCCAAGCCGGCGACGTGCTCCAAGCTGCCTCGGTTGCGCACCGCAAGACCATGGCCTTCGACGTCCAACCCAACGCCACCGAGCTCGAGGTCGAGATCGCCTGGGATGGCCGCGCGTCCATGGAGGCCACCCTCCAGCGGCCCGACGGATCGACCGAGCGCGAGGTCCCCGTGCAAGGCAAGCGGACGCTGACCATCGAGGATCCCGAGCCCGGTCGGTGGACGCTGGCGCTGGAGAGCGAAGGTCTGGGCCAGGGCACCTACGACACCAAAGCCTCGGTCGCCTGGACCGAGACGCGCAGCGGGACCGGGTTGCCGGTCAGCGCGCTTCGGACCAACCAGGGTAGCGGCTTCCCGATGTTGCCTTCCGGCGATCCGCTCGGCCCCTCGTTGATCCCCGGCATCCCCAACATCGTCCCCATGGTGGCCGGTGGAGCGTTGACGCTCCTGCTGTTCGTGGGCCGCGCCACCAAGGGGCGCCGGTTCAGCTGACACCGGGTTCAAGCGAGGCTAGATGGGGGTCGGCTCCCTGTTACGCCCATGGAGCTGATCGAGGGCATCTACGAGGCCCACCTGCCGGTGCGTGACCTCGACCGCGCGCTAGCGTTCTACACGGATCGGCTCGGCCTGACCCTCGGGACGGTCGACGAGGAGCAGCAGGGGGCGCTTCTGCTGATCGATACCGATCGCCGGTCGATGCTGGGGCTCTGGGTCGCACCTGACCGCGTCTTCGCGGATCCCTCCCCCCGGACCGGAGGCCGACACACCGCGTTCCAGGTCCCGAGCGAGGCGATCGGGCAGATGGTCGCGGGGTTGGAGGCGAGAGGGATCGAGATCGCCGACCGGTTCGGACCCCAACCCCTCGTCCATGCTTGGATGCCAGCGGCCTCGGTCTACTTCGAGGATCCCGATGGCAACCTGCTGGAGCTGATCGCCGATCTGCCGGGCCCGCCGCGTCCTGAGCTGGGGTCGATCCCGCTGGAGGCTTGGAAGGCGGCCACCGGGGCCTCGACCGGCTGAGGGCGGCGATGCTCACGTCCGGAACCAGCGGTCCTCCCGCGGCTCGACCTCGCCGTCCTGGGCCAGCTTGTGGAGGTGGGCCTGGGTGCTCATCTCCTTGAGCTGGGAGGGCGCATCGGGCTTGTCCGCGTAGGCGGCCTCGGCGATCTCGGCCAGGCTAGCGCCCTCCCGAGGCACCCCGGCCAACACCTTGGCCTCCCGCTCCCGGCGGTGGTCGAGCGTCTTCCTCAACTTCTTGGCTGGCTTGAAGCTCGGGGGGCCGTGGGCCGGGAAGAGCAAGCGGGCCTGCTCCGCCTCGGCCAGGCCAGCCAGACGCTCCAGGCTGTCCATGTAGGCCCCCATGTCCCCCTCGCCCGGGGGCACGAGCACGGTGCCGATGCCGGCGACCAGGTCACCGGCCAGGATGGCCCGGGAGGTGGGGACGTGGAACGCGAGGTGGCCGGGGGCGTGACCCGGGGTCCCGATGGCCTCGAGGGTCATCCCACCCACCTCCAGGGTATCTCCGTCAGCGAGGACCAGGTCGGCCTTGATCCCGAGGCGTTCGGCGGTCTCGGCCGAGCAAGCCACGCGCGACCCGAAGTGCTGGACGATCTCGTCCATGCCGGCGACGTGATCCTCGTGGTGGTGGGTCAGGAGGACCCAGGCGACCTCGCCGTCGGGGCTCGAGAGCTCATCGAGCCCGTCGAGGAACGCGTCCAGGGCCTTGCCGCTGGCGCCGGGATCGACGACGGCCAGCTCGCGCTCGCCGAGCACGAAGGCGTTGGTGTGCGTGTGCGGCGGGAGCGTGCGGACCTCCAGCGGTTCGACACGCAGCCCGGCGGCGAACGCGATCGGGAAGTCCTGGACGTCGGTGCCCTTGGCCAGGATGCCTTCGGGGCCCTCGTCGGCAAGGACCTCGAGGGTGTGGATGACCGGTGGCGGGATCCGCACCTCGCCCGCCTTCCAGGCGGCCAGCGCCTCGTCGGGCTGGAACCACCGGCCGCCGGCCAGCTCGGGGGCCTGGGGGTCGGGCTGGACGTCGTCGTCGAGATCGGCCAGGAAGAACTGGGTGTCGTACCGGATCGGTGAGAACTCCGGCGTGATGACCCGGCCGGCTGGGTCGAGCTGGCTCGGCTCGACCTCGACCAGGGTCTCCTCGTGCAGCTCCCGGATCGCACAGGCCTGCCGGACGGTCAGGTCGTCGTCGCCCGGTCGGGTGTCCTCCTCCTCCACGGCACCGCCCGGGAAGGCGTAGAAGCCGGGGAAGAACCGGCTGGCCTTGGGGCGTTCGACCAGGTAGATCCGGCCGTCGGGGTGACGCAAGATCACGATCGCCGACAGCTTGGGCTCTGGCGGGAAGCTCACGGGGGCACCGATGGCGCTCGGCGAGAAGAACCTTGGGGGCTCAGGCCTGCCGGTCGAGCCACAGCCACACACCGGCGGTGTTCATCCGGAGCTCCTCGTACCAGGTCGCCTCGTCGTACACGGTCAGGCCCTCGGTGTGCTCCTCGAGCAGGTGCTCGATGGTCGCGTGCAGGTCGGCCTCGCCCTGGTGGAAGCCTTGGATCTCCTCGACCCAGGCCTCCAACTGGTCGCCGAAGGCCTCGATGTGGGGCTCGGCCTCGACCCAGCCGTAGTGGGTCAGCGCCGCCGTCTGGAGGTCGAGACCCTCGAGCATCTCCAGGGTCCCACGCCAAGCCTCGAGGTCGAAGGCCGGCGGGGGGCTGGTCTGGAGAAGGGGCCCGTCGGGCGTCTTGATCCCCAGGGCGTCGCCGGCGTAGACGGTCTTGTGGTCTGGGTCGTGCACGACGTACTGGTGAGGGGCGTGGCCCGGTGCGGCCAGCAGCTCGAGGGTGCGCCCGGCGGCCGTGATCTTCTCGCCACCGGAGACCTCGACGACGCGGTCGGGATCGATCGGCTCGAACGTGCCGTACATGGGGAAACGGTCCTCGCCGACGGCCCGCTCGACGGAAGCCAAGAGCTTGTCGACCTTGGCCTGGTCGATCAGGAACGGCAGCCCGACCTCGTGCACGTAGGCCGTGGCCTCGGGGCACAGCTCCAGGAACCGCCAAAGCCCGCCGCCGTGGTCCAGGTGGATGTGGGTCGGCAGGAGGTGGGTGATGTCCTCAGGTGCGATGCCGAGATGATCCAGCCCGTCCAGGACGGCCTCGACGGTGGTGCTCGGCCCGGTCTCGATCAGGGCCACACCGTCCTCCCCCTGGAGAGCGAAGACGCCGCAGTACTGGTCCATGCCGAACCCGTGGGTGTCGA
>CAYXGD010000235.1:0-3636 GCA_964464425.1 uncultured Thermoplasmatales archaeon | reverse complement strand
GCTGGCTGGCCAAGCCCCTGTTCTGGGTCTCGGCTGCCTACATCGTGATCACCGGCCTCCTGTTCGGCCTGGGCTGGTGGTTCGGGCACCAGACCGCCGAGGTCGTCGGCGGGATCCTGCTCGGTGGCACCTTCCTGCCCGTGCCGCTGGACGTCTACGTGCTCCACCTCTCCAGGTCGTTCAGCTCCCTGGAGCTGGCCGTGATCGCCGGCGCGCTCAACACGGTGGCGGTCCTGGCCGAGCGCTGGTTCCTGCTCGGCATCATGGCCGAGGGCAAGGCCCACAGGCTGCAGGAGAAGATCCAGGAGAGCCGCTGGTCCGAGTGGTTCATGGCCTTCCCCTTCACCGCCCTGGTCGTCGGCGCCTTCAGCTTCCTGCCCTTCGAGCTCTTCCGGTTCATGGCCGTCGTCAACGACTACGACGTCGGCCGGTACAGCCTGGCCACGTTCCTGGGTCGCGGGGTCCGGTACTACGCCCTGGTCGCGCTGGGCGGCTACCTTGCCGAGCTGGGTTGGCTGAGCATCGTCATCCTGGTCGTCCTGGCCCTCTGGGTCATCAGCTTGGGCGACCCGCGGACGTGGTTCGACTGGCTGGGCAGCCAGGAGCCCGAAGGCGATTGACCGCGCTCGACCAGCCTATCCTCCCGGCGTGACACCCGACCGTCTATCCCCCACGAGCGCGAGTGCCAACCGTGTCCAGCCTACGGCACGCCCACCTCGGGGTCGCAGCCGGCCTGGCCTTCGTGCCAGCCGCGCTGCTCGGCGCCTCCGAGGCCGGGCAGATGCTGGCCCAGGGGGACTTCCTGCAGCTCCAGAGCCTGGGCCTGCCCGCCGCCGGCGTGCTGATCCTGGCTGGCCTGGTGGTGCTCCTTTCCTCGCGGTTGGGCCCCGCACGCCGACGTGTCCTGGGCAGCGTGCTGGCCTTGGCCGGGGCGATGCTTGCCTTCGAGGGCGCCCGGGTCCTCTCGACCTACTGGCTCCTGTGGGGCCGGGGCCTGCTCATCGAGCCGGGGCTCCTCACCTACACGGCTGGCGCCCTCCTGTGGATCGTGGCCGGTACCCTGGCGCTGATCGAGGGATCCCGGAGCTTGGAGGCCGGGCCCGACCCCGGCCGGGGGATGGTGCTGGTCGCCGGCCTGGGCCTGGCCAGCGTGCCGGCGCTCCCGTGGGTCCTGCTCACCGGTCCCGGGGAGGCTGCCACGCTGCTCTTCAACGACCTTACCGACGCGATCTTCTCCCAGTTCCCCCTCCAGGGCCCGATCCGGTGGGCCATGTGGACCATCGCTGGCGGGTTGGCGTGGACGACCCTGGCCGCCGCCTGGACCCGACCCTGGATCGGTCAGCGGCCGTGGCGCCGTCGCCTGGTCGTGGGCCTCGGGCCCCTTGCCGTGGTCGGTGCCCACGCCGTCTTCGTCGTCGAGGCCCTGGGGCTCCGGGAGGCCCTGCGGGGTGGGCAGCTCTACCCCGGGTTCAACGTGCTCCCGCTCCTGGCGACCCTGGTCGTCGCCTGGCAGCTCTGGCGGTCCACGCCGGGCTCGGCCGACGACCAGGCCCCAGAGGCCGCATCCGATGGCCAGGCGGTCACGTTCCGTCAGGATCTCTCGGCCGGCGACCGGGCCTAGTCCACCTCGTCGCGGACGAGTTGGTGGGGCTCAAGCGCCTGTCGCAGCCCGTCAGGGACCGGGGTCGGCTCGAAGCTCGTGTCGACGGTGACCCGGGTCACATCTCCCTTGGCCACCAGGGTGTCGTCACGGACCTCGAGGGCCCGGAAGTGGAAGCAGATGCTCGTGTTCCCGATCTTCTTCACGGTGACCTCGATCCTTAGCCGGTCGCCGGCCTTGACCGGAGCCACGAAGTCCACGTCGACGTTGACCACCGGGATCTTGACGCCGACGTCCTCGAGCATGTTCTTATCCTGGAAGCCCAGGTCCTCGAGGAAGTCCTCGTAGGCCTGGTGGAAGTAGTCGATGTAGTGGGGATGGTAGATGATGCCGGCCCGGTCGATGTGGCCGAAGTAGACCTTCTGCGTCTTCGTGTACACGGCCGGACGGATGGGGCTCTGCGGTTAAAGCCCGTCGACCACCGTCACGCCCAGGGTTCGGCTTGCCACTCCTCCTCCATCTCCTCGGCGTGGAGGGCCATGTCCTCGGTGATCATGCGACGTAGCTTGCCGCGCATGAAGGGGGCCAGGAGCTTCCCGAACCCCTTGAACCGGAGGTCTCCCTCGAAGTGGATCTCCGAGCCACCGTCGTCGGTGGGCTCGAACCGCAGCTCGAAGTGGTCGGCCATGAGCTTGCCATCGCCGTCGTAGATCAACCGCCGTCGACCCTGCTTGTGGACGAGGGTCTCGAGCACGATCTTGCCGCCCTCCATGGTGTCACGGACGAGCACCTCCTCGTCGGTCTTCCGGAGGATCTCACGGCCGTCGGCCGGATCCGGTTCCCCGTGCAGGGCCGTGAACGCGTGGCCCTCGTGATCATCCTCGCGAAGGTCGAACCACCACTGACGGGCCTTCTCGGGCGGGACCTGGCTGTGGGTGTGCCACTCGAGGTGCATGCGGTAAGCTCCGGGGCCTCATGCCAAGAAGCGCTGCCCTGAGGGTTGACATGTCAGGAGCTGGTGCGGTCCTGGGCGTCCTCCCAGGCCTCCTCCAGGACCGGCAGGGGGATCCGGATCAGCCGGTCGTCGCTGGGCCCGGGCTGGCCGCGACCATCCTTGTTGCTCGTGCTGATGTAGAGGGCGTCGTCGGGCCCCCAGGTCACCGCTCGCAACCGGCCGAACGCGCCGTCGAACAGGACCTGTTCACCGGTCACCTGGGTCGGATCCTCCTCGTCCAGGGTGAGCACGTGGACCTGGCTGGCCTTGAGCGTCGCGAAGACCAGGGCCTCGTGGAGCTGCCACCCCTCGGCGTCCACGAAGGCCGCACCGGCGGGGGCCACCGTCCCGTCCGGACCGGAGCTCCAGATCGCCGGATGGTACCCGCCGCCGCCGTCGTTGGTCCCCCGGACCTGTGGCCAGCCGTAGTTGTCGCCGGCTCGGAGGACGTTGACCTCATCGTGGTTCTCGGGCCCGTGCTCGGTGATGTAGGCCGTGCCGGTGGCCGGGTGGAAGGCCAAGCCCTGGGGGTTGCGGTGGCCGTAGGTGAAGACCGGGTTGCCGAAGGGGTTGGCCTCGGGGACGCGCCCCTCGGAGGTCAACCGCAGGACCTTGCCGTTGAGCCGCTCGGTGTCCTGGGCCTTGCTGGCGTCGGCCGCATCGCCCATGGTCGCGTACAGCAGACCGTCCGGCCCGAAGGCCAACCGGCACCCGTCGTGGATCCCGGCGCCATCGATCCCCTCCAGCAAGGCCGTGGGGGCCCCGCCCGTCCCATCCCCCTGCTCGGTGTACCGGACGATCTTGTTGCGGAGGTTGCCGTCGTCGTTCCGGTACGTATGGCAGACGTAGACGAACGGCTGGTCCGGGAAGCTGGGGTGGAGGGCCAGGCCCATCAAGCCAGCCTCACCGGATTCAGCGGCCGGCGGTCGGGCCCAAACATGGGGGTCGGCGTCGCCCGGGCCAAGCGTCAGGATCCGGCCCTTGCGTTCGGTCAGGAAGAGCCGGTCGTCGGGGGAGAACGCGACCTCCCAGATCGTGTCCA
>CAYXGD010000234.1:0-3670 GCA_964464425.1 uncultured Thermoplasmatales archaeon | reverse complement strand
CGATGCTCAGCCAGAAGCTCTCGATGTACTTCACGACGTCGATGAACTTGTCGAGGTCGACCGGCTTGGTGATGTAGCAGTTCGCGTGGAGATCGTAGGTCCGGATCACGTCCTGCTCAGCCTCGGAGGTCGTCAGGATCACGACGGGGATCCGTCGAAGCTCCTCGTCCTCCTTGATCTCGGCCAGGACCTCGCGACCATCCTTGCGCGGGAGGTTGAGGTCCAGCAGGATGATGTCCGGCTTGGGGGCATCGGCGTAGCCATCCTGGCGACGAAGGAACGCCAGGGCCTCCTCACCGTCACCGACGACGCTGAGGTTGGTGGGCACCTTGCCTTCCTTGAGGGCTTCCTTGGTGAGGCGGACGTCTCCGGGGTTGTCCTCGACCAAGAGGATCTCGATGGTCTGTCCCTCGTTCATGGGGCCCAGGACCCCATTGCAGTACGGGGGTAAAAGAACCCGTCGTCCTTTCCCCTAGGGCCCAAGCCCGGCTCATCGGCCGGCCTGGCGCCCGGTTCCGCCGGCGTAGCGGCCTGCCAGCACGAGGGACGTTCCCGTGTGGATATATGTATGGGGCCGGGTGGAACCCACAGTCGAGCAGCATGCCGAAGGCGACGGGTCCCCCGCAACGTTCGCCCTTGGCCGACGACCAGGCCTGGCGCGAGCTCCGCGACGCGGCCTACATCTTGATCGCCACCCGCACTGAGCAGACCGGTCGGCCCACCCTGGGGGACGAGGCCGACCGACGGCTGGTCCGTCGGCTCGAACGCCTCGACGTGACCGACCACGAGGCTGGGTACGCCACGGCTGCCCTTTGGGACCTCGGCGAGGACCTGGGGCGCCACGTTTACTCCAAGCCGATCCTCGAGGACGATCTCGAGACGGCCATCCACGACCTGGCGACGGCCACCGAGGCCAGCGGGCTGGGTACCTTCGAGCTCCAGCACCTGTTCCACCGGACGGCCACCGTGGCCTACCAGCCACCCGACGGTCAGGCACCATCCGAAGGGTTCTATGCCTACGTGGGCGGTGTGCTCGTCGGCGCCTTGAGCCAGGCGTTCAACTGCCAGGTGTGGCTCAAAGGGAGCGACGGGTTCGAGCTCGAGGTCACCCTCGGGACAGGACGCGATGTCAACAGAGAGGCGGAACACAGTGGGTAACCGACAACAACAGATCGAACGAACGATCGAGGGCTTCCTCGATGAACGCGAGGGGCTGCTCGGCATGGCCCTGGTGAGCCGGGACGGGATCCCCGTCCTCTCGAGGTTCAGCCGCCAGTTCGACCAGAAGGCCTTCAGCATCCTCGTCGAGAGCGCCATGGTGGCCACGCTCACCGGCGCGGCCGAGGAAGCGATGGACGAGCTGGAGGGCGGCCCGGTCCGCCGCGTGTCGGTGGAGACCGACGAGCTCCGGATGACGGTCGTCGGCGCCAACGCCGACCTGCTCCTGGTCGCGATGACCGACGTCGACATGCCGGTCGCCGAGCTCAACGACCTCCTGGAGACCGCGTTGAAGAGCGTCGGCGAACTCGTGTAGGTGGGTGACCATGCCTGAAGGGCTCCAGACCGGTATCCCACCCCTCGATCGCATGCTGCCACCGGCTCCCCAGGGGACCGCGATCCTCCTGGTCAACGAGCCTGGCGTCGAGGCCGAGCCCTTCCTCTACCAGATGGCCGACAGCCACATCTCCCAGGGCCGCGAGGTCGTCTACGTCACCACCACCCGCGCCCCCTCCAGCGTTGCCGAAGCCATGGACGAGCACGGCTACGCCCTGGACCCCGACGAGGACCCGGTCATCTTCGTCGACGTCTTCAGTCCCCTCCTCGGTGCCGAGGGCCAAGGCGCCTACACGGTCCAGGATCCCAGCAACCTCAAGCAGGTGTTCGAGGCCGTCGAGCAAGCCGCCCGCGAGCACCCCGGCAGCATCCTCCTCATCGACTCCCTCTCGGGCCTGGCGGACAACGCCACCCCTGACGCGCTGGTGGACGCTCTCCCCCTGCTCGAGGAGGCCCTCCACCAGTTCGAGCTCAGCGCCTGCCTGTTCACCGACTGGCCCTACGGCGTCTCCATGACCCAGGTCGGCGCCGGGTTCGACAGCCTGGTCCGCCTTGGCGCCCTAGAGGAACGGGTGACCTTCGGCCAGTACTTCCAGGTCGAGCGGGCCGACTGGGCCGACGAGATCAGCGCCCAGCGCCACCCCTACAAGGTCTACAAGCCCGGCGGGATCCACGTCTACATCCCCAAGATCGTGGTCACCGGCCCCTACAACGCCGGCAAGTCGACCTTCGTCCACTCCATCTCCGACACCGCGGTCAGCGTCGACCGGCTGGGGACCACCGTCGCGCTGGACCACGGCCACGTCACGCTCAACGGTGTCACCGCCGACATCTTCGGTACGCCAGGCCAGGCCCGGTTCGACCCGATCCTACGAACCGTCGCTGGCCAGGCCCTGGGCGTGATCGTCCTGGTCGACGCCAGCAAGCCCGACACCCTCGAACGCGCCAAGGAGCTGCTAGCCAAGACCGTGACCGCCGGGATCCCGGTGATCGTCGCGGCCAACAAGCAGGATGCCCCTGGCGCCTTGTCGGCCAAGGAGGTTCGAGAGCGCCTCGATCCGCCCCCGCACGTTAAGGTGCTCGGCTGCATCGGGCGGGAACGGGAGTCGGCCTTGAACGTGCTGGAGACGATGAACGAGAGCATCGTGATGCGCGGGATGGGCGGCGACGCTCCGGGGGTGGAGGTATGAGCCGCGTGGCCACCGGCATCAGCCGGCTCGATGACCTGCTTGACGGCGGGCTACCTGCGCGCAGCGCGACCCTGGTCTACGGCCCCCCGTTCAGCGGGAAGGCCGTGATGGCCTACCAGTTCGTCCTCCGCGGCCTCCAGGAGGGGACGCCGGCGATCATCGTGACCACCGACACCTCGGCCTACAACCTGCGTGAGCGCCTGGCCGAGATGGACGCCAACTACAAGCGGTACGAGGAGGACGGCCTGGTCCACTTCGTGGATACGTACTCCAAGAGCATCGGCGCGGCCGACGAGTTCAAGTTCGCCGAGTACGTCGATGGGCCGGTCAACCTCAACGCGGTCACCCTGGCCGTGAACAACGCCCAGCGGCGCTTCATCGGTGAGCACGGCGACCACCGGCTCGTCTTCGATTCCGTCTCCACCCTCATGGCCTACACCAACGCCCAGACCGCGTTCCGGTTCTTCCAGATCCTCCTGGGCAAGGCCAAGATGGCCGGCGCCACCGCCCTCCTCCTGCTCGAGGAGGGGATGCACCAGCCCAGCGAGGTCCAGATGATCAAGCACCTCACCGAGGGCGTGATCGAGATGAAGAAGGAGGAGGGCCAAGGCCGCCTCCACCTCGAAGGCCTGGACGCCGGCGACGACTACGGCTGGGTCGACTACGAGTTCACCCGCAACCAGATGGAGCTGACCGGGAGCATCTCGGCGGGCCGTATCAAGTAGCACCCTAGCAGCTTCGAGCCCGTCGGCTCGCCGGGCCAGGGCCGCCGGGACGATACACAAACGCTTTTGAGCCTCAAGGGTTGGAACGGAGATGCAGGGCGCCCCATGTCTTCCACCTCAGGTCTTGGTTCTCGCGCGGTCTCCTCCCGGCGGTCAACCCGCCACTTCCCGGCCGACGACGAGGCTGTGGCCGAGATCATC
>CAYXGD010000233.1:0-3682 GCA_964464425.1 uncultured Thermoplasmatales archaeon | reverse complement strand
TTCATCGGCAGCGAGGTCATGATCTTCGGCGGCCTGTTCGCCACGTACTTCAACTTCAAGGCCCAGGCGTCGGTCTGGCCACCGCCGGGGACGCCCGAACTGCCGATCGTGAGCACCTCGATCTTCACGATCATCCTCTTCCTGTCCGGCGCCACCATGCACTGGGCCCACGATGCCCTGCGTAAGGGGAAGATGCGGGTCTACCGGGGTCACCTGATCCTGACCCTCGTGCTGGGGGCCATCTTCTTGGCCGGCCAGGCCATGGAGTACAACCACCTGATCCACGAAGGCCTCACGCTCCAGACGCATCCCTACGGGTCCACGTTCTACCTGCTGACCGGGACCCACGGGTTCCACGTGCTCGTGGGCCTGGTCTTCCTGGGTGTTGTCGCCTGGCGGACCTTCGCCTACGACCAGATGACCCCCAAGCGCCACGTCGCCCTCGAGGCGGCTGCCCTGTACTGGCACTTCGTGGACTTGGTGTGGGTCTTCGTCTTCGCCGTCTTCTACCTGGGCTGGGCGTAGCTCGGCGAAGACGAAGATGGCCCGGATCTTCGATCCGGGCGTATCCAGAGGTCAGGGGATGTGGTGTTGCTGACCTCTGGTGGTCGCCGTCTTCTACCTGGGCTGGGCTTGGCTCGGCGGAGACGAAGAGAGCACGAGCGGGCCGGAGGGCTACCGGCTTGTGCGTGTCTTCGTGTTCGCGGTTCTCTACCTAGGCTGGGCCTGGCCGCGAACGCGAAGGTAGGCCGGATCTGTGATCCGGGCGTATCCAGAGGTCAGGGGACGTGGTGTTGCTGACCTCTGGTGTTCGCGGTTCTCTACCTAGGCTGGGCCTGGCCGCGAACGCGAAGGTAGGCCGGATCTGTGATCCGGGCGTATCCAGAGGTCAGGGGACGTGGTGTTGCTGACCTCTGGTGTTCGCGGTTCTCTACCTAGACTGGGCCTGACCGCGAAGCGGACCAGCTCCCGGAGCAGGATCCTCTGGCCGTCGTAGCGGAGGCTGCTTGGCCTGGCTCTCGAAGGCTCGTGGCCGAGCACGTGCCTGGGCCTGTGCCGGATGGGAGGAGGAGGGGCTGACAGCGCGGCTGCTATCGGCCAGGAAGATAACCACCCAGAGGGTGGAAGAAGATCCGGACGCCGTCAGAAGTTTAGCGTCCGGGGGTTCGATCGGGGTTCAGTCGACGAATGTAACGCCGTTGGCCCGGGGGCCACGGGGCGCCTGTTCGATGGTGAACTCGACGTTCTGACCCTCTCGGGGGTCAGGACCGTCGACCTCATCCATGTGGAAGAAGACGTCGTCGTCGGAAGCCGAGGTCTCGATGAAACCGAAACCCTTCTGCGCGTCGAAGAACTTCACGGTGCCTTGCGGCATAGTAGGTCGGAGAGAGGGCTTCTATTTAATATCTGGGGTCGTACAGCCCCCGGCCGTGCCGTTCCTTGACACGATGTCGGGGGGTCAGGGCGGGGGATCGGGCCGGTAGCCCTCGAAGATGACGTTGTCGGCGTAGGGCTCGACGCGCCGTTGATCGCGTCGGGATCGGACCGTCCAGGCGAGCACAGGGAGACCCAGGCGCCGGTGGAGGGTGACGGGCCAGTAGGGGAGCTCGGCATGCTCGTACGTGATGAAGCCGGGCCGGCTGATCGGGTTCAGCAGGAGCCGGCGGAGCAGGAGCTTCTTCCAGGCGGCCAGCTCGATGCCATCGAACGCCCCGGCGATCTGGCCCCGAGGCCACCCAGGTTGATGGCGGGCGAACCATCCCACCGACCGGGGGTTGAACGACTGGATGGCGAACCGTCCATCGTAGGCTGCTAGCTCGTCCCGGACGGCCACCTCGAGGGGTCCAGGCGCGCCGTAGTTCTTCAGCTCGACGAGCAGGGGAGCCTGCCCGTCGACCGTGGCGAGCACCTCGTCGAGATGCGGGATCCGGTAGGGGGTGTCGTGGAGTTCCAGGTCCCGCAGGGTATGGGAGGGCACAGCCGCGAGCTTGCCGGGCTCGCCGGTCATGCGCTCGAGGTTGTCGTCGTGGAAGACGACCGGTACCCCGTCGGCTGAGAGCTGGATATCGACCTCGACCGCGTACCCCGCGTCGACGGCTCGCTCGATGGCAGCCAAGGAGTTCTCCGGGGCCCCATCCCCATGCAAGCCCCGGTGGGCGATGGGTTGGGTGGTGATCCAGCCGTTCATCGACGGCCTCCGGCCTGCAGCATCCGGTCGCGCAGCAGGCAAGAGGGTCAAAAGGGCCACGCTCCCCCGGCCGACGTCAGTGTGGCCGAGGGAGGCGGCGGGGGCGGGCCCAGGGGTCGGTCCGTGGGTGAGGTGTCGGGCCCGCCGTGGGGGTCATCGTTCAATCGTCCCGGCGCGTCCCTGCGAGCACCAGGCCCAGGGCGGCCAACGCCAGCAGGGTCGCTGCCACCGAGACCACCGGTGTCGCGTCCTGGGGCTCCTCGGCGGGCCCCGGGTCGTCGCCGCCTGCCTCGTCCCTCGACCAGCTAGCACCGTCCCCGTCGCTGGTTGCATGCCGAGCGTCCTGCTGGTCGGCCGGGCAGCCCGTGCTAGTGCCACCGGGCTGGTGGGGGCAGGCGTCCGAGGCATCGGAGATGCCGTCGCCGTCGCTGTCTGCCTGGGCCTGCCGGGAGGTGGGGATCGCGGTGCCCCCGCTGTCAGCAGCTCCCCCGGTGTCGCCGGCGGCCGCATCACCGCCTTCGTGGGCCGTCTCCCCGCTGGCATCCCCGTCGGCGCTCATCGTCACGTTGCCGTCGGGGCCATCGGGCTGGCGGGGTAGGGTCAGGACCAGGCTCGTCTGGTCGGTGACGAACCCGTGCTCGAGGGACAGGTTGGTCACCGCGTCGACCAGCTCGTCGCTGGCCCCCTCGGCGTCGATGCGGTCTTGGAGGTCCTGGACCTGGTGGTAGGCGACCAGGCGCGGGAGGAAGGTGGCGTTGTCCTCGCCGACGGGTTCGGTGATCTCGTAGGTCCGCGCGCCGTCTGGCGAGGTGGCGTTCACGCGGGCGTCGATGGTGGTCAGCTCGGGGTCGAAGGTGCCGACGACCAGGAGCTCGCTCCCCGCGAACAGGATGGGCGCGGTCGTGCCCATGGCGGCGATGCCCGGCGCGTAGTCGATCCGGACGTCCTTGAGCACGGGTGCGGTGAGCTGGGCCATGAACCGTCGCAGGTCGACCTCGGCTCCTTGGCCTTCGGGCACGTGGATCGCGGTGCCGTTCCCGTCCTCGGCTAGCCCATGGACGAGCTGCCAGTCGGCGTCGCTGCCGAAGGCCAGGGCGAACACGTGGACGCCGGCGTCGTTGGCGTCGCGGGCCAGGCGCCGGAGCTGATCCGGCTCGGTGGTGCCCATGGTGGGCTGCCCGTCGGTGAGGAAGACGAGGACCGGGAGCCGGTCCTCCTCGGAGGTGTTGTGGGTCTGGTGGTTGGCGAAGCCCTGCTCGATGCCCGCCTCGATGTTGGTGCTGCCGGCTGCGACGAGCGCGTCCACGGCCTCCACGGCATCGGCTCGACGATCCTCATCGGCCGGCTGGAGGCCCTGCCATGGCTGCCGGACCCCGCTCGAGAAGGAGACAAGGTTGAAGCGGTCGCCGTCGTCGAGGCTTGCGACGACCTGGCGGGCGGCGTCCTTGAGCTGGTCGATCTTGAGCCCGCTCATCGAGCCGGACGTGTCCAGGA
>CAYXGD010000232.1:0-3705 GCA_964464425.1 uncultured Thermoplasmatales archaeon | reverse complement strand
ACGGGACCACCGAGGAGGACCTGGCCCGGGTCGCGGTCAAGAACCACGAGAACGCCCTGGAGAACCCCACGGCCCACTTCCAGAAGGAGATCACCATCGAGGACGTCCTCGACAGCTACCAGGTCGCCGCACCGCTCAAGCTCTACGACGCGTGCCCGTTCTCCGACGGTGCCGCCGCTGCGATCATCACCACCCCCGAGAAGGCCCGCGAGCTGTCGGACACCCCGATCGCGATCGAAGGCAGCTCCCACCACGGGACCATCGCGGCGCTCTCCGAGCGTGACGATCTCACCGGCATCGAGGCCACCCGGCTCGCCAGCAAGGAGGCCCGCGAGCAAGCCGGCTTGGCCTTGGACGAGATCGGCCTTCACGAGGTCCACGACTGCTTCACGATCGCCGAGCTCGTGGCCATGGAGGACATCGGCCTGGCCGAGCCCGGCAAGGCCGCGGCCATGGTCCGCGATGGGCAGACCAAGCCCGACGGGGATACCCCTGTCAACGCCAGCGGCGGGCTCAAGGCCAAGGGCCATCCGGTCGGGGCCACCGGCCTCGGTCAGATCTACGAGGCGGTCCAGCAGCTTCGCGGCGAGGCAGGCGCTCGCCAGGTCGACGGTGTGGAGCACGTCATGACCCACAACGTCGGAGCCACCGGTGGAACCGTCACCTGTCACGTCCTAGGGAGGGCCGACTGATGCCTGCCGACGCGGTGACGATCGAGGAGATCACCGAGAAGCGCAAGGATGGCGAGCTGGTCGGGTTCCGCTGCGGCAACGACCACACGTTCGTCAGTCCGGTCAGGCGGTGCCCGAAGTGCGGTTCCAAGGGGATCGAGGCCGTCGACCTACCGCACACCGGCAAGGTCCTCACCTTCACGATCCAGAAGGTCGCCGCCGAGGAGTTCATGAACGAGACCCCGTTCGCCTGGGCGATCATCGAGCTGACCGATGGTTCCCGGGTCACCGGTTGGGTGCCCTACGTGGCCAGCGAGAACGACCTGGCCATCGGCGACGAGGTCGAGTTCAGCCCCACCTACAAGCCCGGTGTGATGTTCGAGAAGACCTGACGTCGCCGTGGCACAGGTCTTCTCGAACATGCCACGAGCCGGAGGCGCCACAGCGACCACGGCGTCGGGCGCCGGAGGTTCGTGCATGCATGTCAGGACCCGGCGAGGGACCCCCAACGGGCGGAGCGAGGCGGGTCCTGAACCGCGGTCGCCAGCCTGACGTCGCCGTGGCACAGGTCTTCTCGAACATGCCACGAGCCGGAGGCGCCACAGCGACCACGGCGTCGGGCGCCGGAGGTTCGTGCATGCATGTCAGGACCCGGCGAGGGACCCCCAACGGGCGGAGCGAGCCGGGTCCTGAACCGCGGCCGGGAACCTGACGTCGTTGTGGCACAGGTCTTCTCGAACATGACACAAGCCGGAGGCACCACAAGCACCACTCCGTCGGGTGCCAGAGGGTTGTGCGCATGTCAGGACCCGGCCAGGGACCCCTCGGACCAGCCTTCAGAACGACAGGAGGCCGGTCACGGCGAGCGTGATCGCCTCACCGGCGAGCACAGCCCCGGCCAGGACGTGCGCTCTGAGGAGCTCGTACCCCATCTCGCCACGCATCACCCACCCCTTGCGGGCGCGGTTGAAGAGGTAGCGCTCCCAGAGGGACCGGCCGAGGCTGCCGAGGACGACCATCAGGGCGATCCCGGGGCCGGCCAGGAACCCGAGAGCGACCATCGCCCCGCGTCCGGTGACCAGCTCGACGAGGACACCGGCGATCAGGCCCCAGACCAGGAAGGTGACGTAGTCGCCACCGACCAACGCCGACAGCCCGCTGGCCAGTGCCCTGGCGTGAGGCGCCTCGAAGGGGGAGACCTCGGCGGCGATGGGTCGGCTGGCCAGGTAGGCCAGCGCCCCGCCGACGACCAGCGCGACGACGGCGTAGCTGAGGGTCCGCAGCGACCGGACCGCACCCTGGGGTAGTGGGAGCGACCGGGTGGCCTCGCCACTGACGACCGCGCTCCCAGCGACGATGCCGACCAGCGAACCAAGGAGCAGGGCGGTGGCCTGGTCGATCACCAGCGAGAGCACGAACCCGAGGACCGCACCGATGGCCAAGGCTGCCCCCAGCGGGGCCTGGCCGCGCCGCCACGCCAGGAGCACGGCGGCGACGGCGAGCCCGACGACGATCCCGATGGCCGGCACGATGCCTTGCAGCAGGGCGGCGACCGCCGCGCCCGCCAGCGCCCAACCCACCGCATCGGCCGGGGAGCCGGGACGGCCCTGTCGGCTCAGCCATGCCAGCCCCGCCCCCAGGAGCGCACCGGCTCCTGCCGGTGCCAGGATCGGTAGGGCATCGAGGGCTGGACGGGCATGCAGGCCCAGTGGGATGGCATCGCCAGCGGGGGTGATGACGGGGAGGTCGAAGTGGACGGCGACGGGGACCATCAGGAGGAGCACCAGGCCCCCGATCCCTACGGCCAGGCTGGAACGCTGGGGCGTCAGGAACCCGAGGGCCAAGGGGGCCAAGGAGAGGGGGAGCGCCAGGGCTAAGCTCCAGCCGGGGTCCGGGAGGAGCAGGTAGCCTTGGTGCGCCAGCTCGCCGAACAGGGCCTCGGGGAGCCCGTGCAGGCCGCCATCGGGCCCCAGGAACAAGGGGGCCTCCCGCAGGAGCCCCAGGAGCACCGCCGCCGGGAGGGCCGCCAAGAACAGCATGGCCAACCCGCGGCCGTGATCGCGGTTGATGGCCTGGACGATGGTCCAGCGGCGTTCCTCCTCCGAGGTCAAGCCCCGCGAGGGAGGTGCGCTCGCCAGGCCTGCCAACCCACCCAGGCCGGCGCTCACGATGAACAGCCCAGCGGAGAGCCCGTCGAGCCCGCTCGACGGCCCGAGGAACAGCAAGGCAGCGGCCAGCGCGAGCCCGCCTCCGAGGGACGCGACGACGACCATCCGGGCACCCTCGGTCCGAGCCTCACCCGGGAGCGGGACCATCGCGCGCGCGATGACGTAGAAGGGACCGAAGATGGCCAGGGGGAGCAAGCCTGCGGTCACCATGCCTTGGAAAGCGATGAGGACGGCGACGGGCGTCAACAGCCCGAGGAGCAACGGCAGGCCTCGCACGGTGCGGCGCGAACGGGACCCGAGCTTGAAAAGGTGCCGAACCACCACCGGCAGCGGCGGATGCTCGGTAGCCTGGTGGCTCGGGGAAGGACGTTGGGCGGGGGGCCTTCCGGCCCCCCGCGGAAGATGGGGGCACTGGGACATCCACTCGGACAGGGGATGCCTCCCCGAGGTTTGAACCCAGATCGGCGGGTCTCTCCTATGCCGGGTCAGCGCTCCAGTCAGCCATCATGGCAGGGAGCTCAGCAGACCCAACGATCATCATTCCCGAGATAACTGGAGCCCACCATGATGCCTGGTTACACCATGCCCCCAGTCATCGCCTCGCGGACCAGGTCGGCCGCTGGCTCGCGTCTCGGTGGTGCGAGAGGGCCGTTCCATCGTCGATCACCTGGCGCCCCGCGAGGGACGAGTCCCGGGAAGATGGACCCTCTACTTAACCGTCTCGCCTGACCCCGACGGCATGGTGCGCGGTGCCACGCCGGGTAGCAGCCCTTCTGGCCGCTCTCCGTCCGACCAAGTAGTGTTAAGAGGCAGGGCGCGTTGGGCCAGCCCGCGTATGGTCACCCGGCAACCCATCGTGTCGGTCC
>CAYXGD010000231.1:0-3718 GCA_964464425.1 uncultured Thermoplasmatales archaeon | reverse complement strand
GCCACGGTGAACAGGGCGATGTAGTCGAACACCAGGCCCAGGCCCGACGCGACGATGGGCCCGGTCATGATGTCGGTGTGGATGATGGCGCTGAAGAAGGCGGCCGCCGCCAGGATGCTGGTGGCCACGATCCAGGTGGCCCGGCGTGCCTCGCTGGGCTGGCCGGGGGCCCGCAGACGAGCCCGCGCGATGTTGATGCCGGCCAGGATCGCCAGCAAGCCGCCGAGGACCGGACGGGCCACGGCGACGCTCACGGCCAGGGCCGCGATGCCACCGAGCTGGCCGAACATAGCCAACAGCGCCAGCAGGCCACCGATGACGGTGACGATCAGGGGGCCCAGGGCCAGCAGGCGAAGCGTGGCAGCCTGTTGGCGGGCCGTGGACATGTCCTCCTCGAGCTCGAGCGGGATGATCGATCGGACGGTCGAGGCCGCGTAGGTCGAGGCCAGCAGGAGACCGATGGCCAGGAGCTCGGCGGCGGTGGCCAGGCCGGTGCGGCCCACGATCTGGAGCCCGGCACCGATGAGCGCCAGCCCGATGACCGTGCCGTTACCGCCGACGGCCAGGTTGCTCAGCAGGGCGCGGGTCTGCTCGGTGTCGACGTGCTCGATCCAGCCGGCCACGTCCCCTGGCGAGGGCAGGCTGCACAGCCGCATCGCGTCGACCCAGGCGACCAGGCCGACCAGAGCCAGGAGGTAGGGGGCCTGGTCGCTCTCGAGGCCGGGGAACAAGCTCAGGGTCCCCAGGAGGGCGATCAGCAGGACGAAGGCCTGGATGCCCAGGGTCGTGTACCGGCGCCAATCGGGGGTGCCCTTGCGCTTGAGCATGCGCCCGGTGGCCGCCAGGGCCGGCGAGATGGCCAGGATCGCGGCCGCGGGACCGGTGACGACGGTGAAGTTCTCGGCCAGGAAGACGGCGACGCCGCCTAGGTAGCGGACGTCGGCGATCTGGGCGAGGAACCCGGCGGCCAGGAAGATACCGAGGATCGCCCCGATCAGGGTGGTGACGGCGCCGAGGGCCGCGTGCTCGCCGGTGAAGTGCGGCGGTTCATCCTCACGGTCCGGCAGCTTGGGCCGGACCACGTGGATGGCCGCGATCAGCAACGCGAAGCCGAGCACAGCCAGGACACCTGGCAGGGCGCCGGCTTGCGGGATGGCGCTGGCCAGGCTGATCACGGCGGCCAGACCCGCCAGGGGCAGGGCGATCTTGTTCATCAGTTCCTGTTCCATGGGATCACACCGTGGGGCTGAGAGCGGCTAGGCCGTAGGCGAAGCCGGCGTTCGCGACGGGCAACAGCAGGTAGACGATGAGGCGGAGGATGGTGAGCTCGCCACCGCCGAGCATGGCCATGATGCTCATCATGACGATGAGGAACAGGGGACCGGCGACGACGGCGGTGACGTAGGTCTCGGACATCAGACCCATGACCTCGACGAACTGCTTCTGGGTCTGGCGGTTCTCGAACGCGTACCGGTCGGCCTTCTGGCTGAAGAAGTTCTTCAGGTCACCACCGCTGGTGACCGAGGTGATGGCGCCCTGCATGACCTCGCTCCACCGGTCGCTGGGAGAGCGGCGGGCGGCCCGGTCCATGGCTTGGACCGAGTCGATGCCCAGGCGGAGATCCTTGGCGATGGCCCGGGCTTCGTTGGCCATCTCACCGTAGATCGCTTGGCCGGCCAGGGACTCGAAGATGACGTGGATCGGGACACCGGCCGAGGACATGGCGGCCACGTAGTTCAGCGCGTAGGGCATGTGCTCATCCATGTTCTTGGCGCGCTGCTTGGCCTTGCTGGCCGGGGATGTGAGCATGACGGCGTAGGTGCCGCCGGCCATCAGGAACGGCAGGGTGATCAGGCCGATGACGACGCCGGGGTGGCCGGTGGGGATCCCGACAGCCGGGAGGATGGCCAGGGCCACGAAGGCCGCCAGGATCGCGGTCGCGAAGAACCCGATGATCCCCGCCGAGATCGACGTGGCCATGTAGGCCTCTGACCGGATCGGGATCCGGGCCTTGCGGAGCGATTCAGCGAGGTCCTGCTGGTCGAGGTGCTGGGAGCTGAAGGCGCCGAAGAGGCGGTAACTCGTCCGTTGGAAGGTGTTCAGGGCCATGGCGCTCACGCGTCCTCGTCGTCCTCGTCGTCCTCACCCGCCAGGCCGATGCGGCCTAGGGCTTGGTCGACCTCCTCGGAGACCGACGAGCGCCGCCGGCCCTCCTCGGGGCCAGGCTTGTCGCCCTCATCCTCGACGTCTCCGGCGCGGTGGTCGTCGTCCCACGGGGTCACCGGTGCCGAAGGCTCGTCGTCGGTGGATCCGGCCTCGGTCTCCCAGCCGGTGTCCTCCGGGTCGAGCTCCTCGAGGTCGGCATCCTCCAGGTCCGCGTCTTCCAGGTCCGCGTCCTCGAGGTCCGCGTGCTCGAGCTCAGCGTCTTCCAGGTCAGCGTCCTCGAGGTCCGCATCCTCGAGATCCTCCTCGATCTGCGGGCCCTCGTGGTCGACGGGCTCGGGTGGCTCGTAGATCTCGCCGCCGCTGGCCGGCTCCGGTGGCTCGTAGACGTCCTCCTCCGGGACAGCCATGGCGTCGGCTGCCTCGACGGGCTCGGCCCGGCCGTGGACATCGGGCTCGTCGTAGGCCTCTGGCCCCTGGTCGGTCAGACCGAACGGGTCGGACCCTCCGGGGTCGGGACCTTCACCGATGCCGGGCATCGCTTGACCCGGCTCGTGGTCGGCCTCGAGCTCCTCCTCGTAGTCAGCCATCTCGTCGTCGGGCTGGTGGATCTCAGGGAGCGCGCCGATGTCGTCCCCGAACGTGGACCGGGCTTGACCCTCCTCGGTGGAGAGGTCCTCCCGGATGCGGCTCATGGTCTCCTCGGGTTCGTTGTAGTAGGCTTGGACGACCTTGGCGACGGCCTGGTAGTCGCGTAGCCCGGCCTCGAGCATCCAGCGGAGGATGATCGTGCGGTTCTCCATCTCCTCGCGCAGCTCCGGCGAGGAGAGGTTGTTCTCCTTCTGGATCCGCTCGAGCACGTAGCTGATGCCCGAGGAGTCGAACTCGTCGGTGGCCGGGTCCCAGCGGAACACCTCGTTGGTGAGGAGCTCCTTGGTGTTCGGGTCCAGCCCGACGATCTCCACGATCTCCTTGGTCCGCCGGACACGCTTGCCGCCGATCCGGGTCTGCATCTGGATCGTGACGATGTCCAGGGCCTCCAGCAGGGGTCGCGGGATGTTGATCGGTTCGCCCTCGAGCCGGTGGATGACCGAGGTGACCGAGTCGGCGTGCATGGTGCCGTAGGCCGCGTGGCCCGTGGCCATGGCCTGGAAGAGCACCGTGGCCTCCTCGCCACGCACCTCACCGACGGCGATGTACTCGGGCCGCTGCCGCAGCGCGGCCTTGAGCAGCTCGAACATGTCGATCTCACCGGCCCGGCGCCCGGAGTCGTCCCGGGACCCGAACCCGGACCGGGTCGTGCCCGGGATCCAGTTCGGGTGCGGCAGGTTGAGCTCACGCGTGTCCTCGATGGACACGATCTTCATCTGCGGCGGGATGAAGAGCATGATGGCGTTCAACGCCGTCGTCTTGCCCGAGGCGGTACCGCCGGCGTAGATGATCGAGGCGCCATGCTGGACCGACATCCAGTAGTAGGCCAGCATCTCGGCGCTCTGGGTCCCGAAACGCACCATGTCCGGGGGCGTGAACGGCTCGTCCCGGAACTTACGGATGG
>CAYXGD010000230.1:0-3724 GCA_964464425.1 uncultured Thermoplasmatales archaeon | reverse complement strand
CCACCGTGACCGGCCTCTACGTCATGGACAGCAGCGCGTACGCGGCCTTCCCCGGGGACCTCGAGTGGGAGTCGATCCGCCAGATGCTCGAGAAGGAGTCCGAGGAGGCCCTCTCAGAGCTCCGGGCACGCTGCGAGGATCAGGGGACCACGTGCAAGGCGCTCGTCCGCGAGGGCCACCCGGCCGAGGAGATCATCGAGGCCAGCCGCGACCACGACCTGGTCGTCATGGGCACCCACGGCCGCTCGGGCCTCGAGCACCTGCTCATGGGCTCGGTGACCGAGAAGGTCATCCGCCACGCCCCGGTCCCGGTGCTGGTCGTCCGCACGCCAGAGGACGACGATGCGTGATGCGGTGTCGCATACTTCGACCGTCGTGAGAGAAGGGCTTACATGGGGCGCTGGCTGTCCGAAGGGTATGCTGATGGTCCCGCCTGCCGACCCAGGTGACCCTCCAGGTCCCAGGGATAAACAGGTGTTGAGCGGGGCCTCGATGGAGGCGAACGAGGCTTGAGCAGGGATCGACGCACGGCTGGTGGCCGCTGGCTCATCGCCGTCCTCGCCATCGTGGTCGCGATCGCTCCCTGGATCGGTAGCGTCGCCGCCCAGTCCGGCGACCAGGACGCCGAGCTGGCCCAGCGACCGGGCGACGCGAAGAGCGACTGGAGCCTGGATCTCGAGACCCGTCGAGCCGAGGTCCTCTGGACCATGCACCGGGCCGACGACACGACCCGTGAATGGGTCAACGGCTCGTTCAACGGGCTCGATGACCAGCTCACCTACCGCTACACCCGGATCATCGACGACGAGGCGCCCACGGTCCATACGATCAACCTGACCGTTGCCCTGGCCGCCGTCTACGAGTTCAGAGACACCAACAACAACAGCCGGTTCGAGCTGTCCGACGAGATCCTCGACTACGACCCCATCGCCGGTGAGGATGTCCCCCTCATCCACGAGCTCTCCTACCCCCGGAGCATCCAAGGCGCGCGTGCCGTCTACCCCCTGGAGGACGGCGGGGAGCTCCACCTGGAGATGTTCATGAGCCCCAAGGTCGACTGGAAGGAGTCGCGCCTCGTGTTCCCGGGGGACGCCGAGCTCAACCTCACCGTCCGGAACCGGCCGGCCCATGCCCCCGACACCGACCTGGCCGTCCAGCTACGCGCCTGGGGTGGCGAACGGTTCCAGCGGACCGGCGACGAGCTCGAGCTGCAGACCGGCAAGACCGTCGGCTACGTGCGTTGGATGGATCAGAGCTTCGTCGACGGCACCCGCACCCCCGTGGGCATCACCACCCTCGAGGAGAAGCGCGCTAACGGGAACGGCGACGTGCTCAACGAGGGCCTGATCATCATGAGCACCCCCAACGCTCGTGAGATCACCCACCGCATCTCGGTGGGGACCTACGTCGAAGCCGGCCCCGTCGAGTCGATCCTCGCCACCGTCGGCGACTGGTCGATCTACACCCTGGGCTTGATCGGCGCCGGCGTCCTGGTCGCCATCACCGCCGTCAGCAAGATCCGGGAGAGCCAGGATCGCAGAGGCGGGGATGGGTCCCTCCGGGACTACTGAACCGCGGACCTTGCACGCCCAGCTGGCGGTTGGCGGACGTTTCGAACGGTGTGAAAGAACACCTATCAACCCGTCCCGTCCATCGTCCTCGTGGTAAGACCCACCCGGACCGTTGACGAGCGCCGATCCCCTCCGGCCTTGTCCGATCGCGACCGGGGTCCCTGGGTCCGCCAACCCCGACCTGCCAGGGGCCACCTCCCCCTCCCGCCCCTGCCCCGTGCACAGGCCGACGGCACGTCCCCTCCCGCCGTCGGTTCGAGGCCCCTGGCAGGCTCATCTCCTCGTCCTCCACGAACCTGTGCAGCAGCGCTTCTAGCGTGCGATGGCCGGTGATCGAGCTCGGTCCCCGACCGCGACGTTTCGAGAAGCCCGAAACAACGTTTTAAGGTCGGTCGGCGGTGGTGGCGACCCAGACGCGCCGGGCCTGACCTCGGTCGCCAGCAACCCGTCGGTTGCAGGACCGCAAGGTCGAACAGGCCCCCGTTGCTCACCGCCACGCTGGGAGGGTTCCCCATAAGCGCCATCACGCAGAACATCGTCACGGCCGCGCTCACCGCCGTCGCGCTGGCCCTATCCGTGATCAGCCTGCGAGCCTGGCACCACGCACGCAGCCAGAAGGTGCTGCTGCTGGCCAGCGGGTTCGTCCTGTTCTTCCTCAAGGGGCTCGTGCTCACCATCGGGCTCTTCACCGTCTCCCCCTGGGACCAGCTCCTGCTCCCGAGCCTCTTCTTCGATCTGGGGATCCTTGGCGTCTTCTACATGGCCGTGTTGAAGTGAGCCCGACCGCCGGAGAGGTGACAAGGATGGGATGGATCGCTGCCGCCGCCATCCGCCAGCTGTTACCCCAGTCCATCCTCTTCCTCGCCCGCTACGAGAAGGACCACCTGGCCCTGGAGACCCGGCGCCGGATCTACAACCTGCTCCAGGACTACCCGGGGCTCCACCTGAGCGAGGTCGCCCGCCGGGCTGACCTTGGCACCAACCACGCCAAGTACCACCTCGAGGTCCTGGAGAACCACGGCTTGGTCTCCTCCCGCAAGGAGGACGGCTACTGGCGCTTCTTCCCCAAGGTCGAGAGCGACCTGGGCCCCAAGGAGGTCCTCGACCGGCGGGACAAGGATCTCCTGAGCCTGCTGCGGCGCGAGGTCCCGTTGCACATCACCCTGCTCATGCTCGACATGGGCGAGGCCACCCACAGCGACCTCCTGGAGGACGTCGACGTCTCCGGGTCGACCCTGCACTACCACCTCTCCAAGATGGAGGATCAGGGGTTGCTGGAGAGCCGCAAGGAGGGCCGCAAGCGGTACTACTGGATCGAGGACCCTGACCGCGTGGCCAACCTGCTGATCCGCTACGAGCCCCCGGACGAGCTGGTCTCGGGGTTCCTGGACGCCTGGGAGTCCCTGTCGCTCTAGCGGTGCTCCCACACGCCAAGGCAACGCTTTTTCTACAGCCGGCCATCTGGCGGCTCGATGAGCGAGCCCTCCGCGGACCAGCAGGCCCGAGAGGACCACCACGAGGAGCTGATGGCCACCCTGAAGCGCCGGGGTTACATCCAGCCAGCCTACGAGATCTACGGCGGGGTGGCCGGCCTCTACGACTACGGTCCCTTGGGTCAGGGGCTCAAGCGTCGGTTCGAGGCTCTCTGGCGCCAAGCCTACGTGGTCGAGGAGGGCTACGGTGAGATCAGCACGCCGACCGTCGGCCCCGAGGACGTCTTCAAGGCCTCGGGCCACGTCGATCAGTTCGCCGACACGGTCATCGAATGCCCGGACTGCCAGGCCGCGGCCCGGGCCGACCACTTCCTGATCGAGCAGTTCGACACCATGGCCGCCGACCTGGCCGAAGCCATCGACGACGTCGCGGCGACCCTGGAGGACGCCGAGGCGGAGAAGGCCCTGCTCGAGGCCCGCGACTACGTGACCCAGCAGATCAAGCACAACCGGGCCAGTATCGAGCACGTGGCCGACACGGCCACCGTCAGCCGGCTGTTGTGCTTGCCGGACGCGCCCGAGGAGACCCGGGTCGCCGTTGAGGAAGGCTTCGGCCCGTTCACGGTGCGCTACCAGGCCAGCTCGTTCAAGATCGTCGACGAGGACGGCGAGGTCGTGGCCGGCGACGAGATCCGCTGCCGGTCGTGCAACTCGACCCTC
>CAYXGD010000229.1:0-3734 GCA_964464425.1 uncultured Thermoplasmatales archaeon | reverse complement strand
ACCCGCAGCTCTCGCACTTGATGAAGAAGCCGACGTCGGTCTCCTCGAGCTCCACCGTCTGCCCACAGTGCGGGCACTCCCGCGGGACCTTGGGTTCCTCGACCTCCTCGGGGCGTGCCATCGGACCCTGTTGGGCCTCTTGGCCCATGAACCTGTCCCTCGGCCCGGACAGGCCCTCCAGAGACGCTTCGCATAACCTCTTTAACAGCCCCCTCCTTAGGCGGGCCGATGTACGACGCCGAGGACAACCTGTTCCTCCTGGCAGGCCCGGTCAAGCTCCACCCTCGGGTGCAGAGGGCCATGAGCAAGCCGGCCCAGGCTCACCGCAGCCCCGAGTTCACCGAGGTGAACAAGCGGATGTACGAGCTGCTCCAGAAGGTCTACCAGACCCGGTACCCCGTCCTGTGCCTCACCGGTTCCGGCACGGCGGCCATGGACGCGACCATCGGGTCGCTGGTCACCAAGGAGGACAAGGTCGTCGCCCTGGACAACGGCAAGTTCGGCAACCGCATGGCCGAGATCAGCCAGCGGTACGCCGGCAGCGTCGAGGTCGTCGAGGCCGACTGGGGCCAACCGGTCGATCTCGACGAGGTCGCCGACGCGCTCCAGGGCGCCAAGGCCCTGGTCCTCACGCACAACGAGACCAGCGCCGGGTTCACCCACCCGCTCCAGGAGCTCCAGGGCTTAGCCCAGGACGCCGGCGCGCTCACGATCGTCGACTGCATCACGAGCCTCGGCGGCACCGACATCCCTGTGGACGAGTGGGGTCTGGACGCGGTCATCGCCGGCAGCCAGAAGTGCATGGGTGCCCCGGCCGGTGCCTCGTACGTCAGCCTGTCCTCGGACGCCCGCGACGAGCTGGTCGAGCACCCATCATACTACCTCGACCTGCGCAAGTACCTCAAGCGTTGGGAGGGCCACCAGACCCCGTACACGCCGGCCACCCACCTCCACCTGGCCACCATCGCGGCCATCGAGGTCATGCTCGAGGAAGGCCTCGAGGAACGCTTCAAGCGGGTCCGCAAGACCGCCAAGGCCACACGGGCAGCAGCCCAGGCCCTGGGCCTCGATCTGTTCGCCCACCCCGACCACCGGTCGGACACCGTCACCGCCATGCGCCTGCCCGAGGGGGTCAGCGACGACGACCTCCGAGGCGGGCTCAAGCAGCAAGGCATCCTGGTCGCCGGTGGCCAAGCCCACGTCAAGGGCAAGATCTTCCGCCTCGGCCACATGGGCCAGGCCGACGTGAAGGACGTCGTGGCCTTCTTCGCCAACCTCGAACGCCTGCTCGACGACCTCGGCCACAAGGTCGAGCTCGGCGCCTCCACCCGGGCCATCGCGGCTGCCCTCCGGTGAGACCATGGATCTGTCCCAACACTACCAGCTCCCGTTCTTCGATCAGGCCGGGTTCCACCGCAAGCGCTGCCCGTCCTGCCAGATGTGGTTCTGGACCCTGGACCCCGACACCGAGCTGTGCGGCGACCCACCGTGCGTCGAGTACAGCTTCATCGGCTCGCCCATCACCGACAACAGCTTCGACCTGGCCGGGATGCGTGAGCGCTTCCTTGGCTACATGGAAGCCAACGCGCACGAGCGGGTCCGCCGCCAACCGGTGGCCGCTCGCTGGCGCGACGACATCTACCTCAACATCGCCAGCATCTCGAACTACCAACCCCACGTCACCGGCGGGCGCATCCCGCCGCCGGCCAACCCGCTGGCGGTCAGCCAGCCCTGCATCCGGCTCAACGACCTCGACTCGGTGGGCCGCTCGGGCCGGCACCTGACCCAGTTCGAGATGATGGCCCACCACTGCTTCAACTACCCCAAGGGCCACCGATTCGCCCCGAAGGAGGAGGCCGGGCTCGACAAGCTCTACTTCAAGAACCACACCGTGGAGCTCTGCCACGGTCTCCTGGACGCGCTGGGCATCGACGAGGCCAGCGTGACCTACAAGGAGAACCCCTGGGCCGGTGGCGGCAACGCCGGGCCCGCCTTCGAGGTCCTCACCCACGGCCTGGAGCTGGCCACCCTGGTCTTCATGCAGTGGGAGGCTGACCCGTCCGGGGACATCCAGGTCAAGGGCGATACCTACAGCGAGATGGACCTCCAGATCGTCGACACGGGTTACGGACTCGAGCGGTTCGTCTGGGCCAGCCAGGGCACGCCGACCATCTACGAGGCCGTGGTGCCGCACGCGGTGGAGAAGCTGGCCCAGGAGGTCGACCTGGCCGTCCGGGAGGACCCCGAGTTCGCCCCCATCCTGGCCGAGCACGCCAAGCTCTCTTGCATCCTCGACGTCGACACGGGCCAGAAGCTCCACACCCTGCGCGAGAAGGTCGCCACCCGGCTGCGTGATCGTGGCATCGAGGTGACCGCCGACGAGCTGGGCCGACGCCTGGCCCCGCTCGAGGCCGTCTACGCTGTGGCCGACCACACCCGGTGCCTGACGTTCATGCTGGGCGACGGCATCGTGCCCAGCAACGTCCGCGCCGGCTACCTGGCCCGCTTGCTGGTCCGCAAGAGCCTGCGCCTCCTGCAGAGCATCGATGCGGACATCCCTCTGTACGAGGTCGTCCGCACCCACCTCGAGGAGCTCCGGGAGGACTACCCCGAGCTCTGGGAGGCCCGGCACACCATGGAGGAGGTCCTCGAGCTCGAGACCGACCGCTTCAACGAGACCCTGGCGCGCGGCCGCCGGCTCGTGCAGCGCGAGGTCAAGGACCTCGAGGAAGGCCAGGGGCTGAGCATCCCGCGCCTGGTCGAGCTGTACGACAGCCACGGCATGCCCCCGGAGATCGTCCAGGACGTCGCCCAGGACGCCGGCGTCGAGATCGACGTCCCAGACGACTTCTACGCCCGCGTGGCCGACCTCCACAGCACCGAGACCCAGGAGGAGGAGCGCGAGGAGGCCCCGCCCGACCTGCCGGCCACCGAGCGCCTCTACTACAAGGAGTCCACGGCCAAGGACTTCAACGCGACCGTCCTCTGGTCCCAGCAGATCCCCGAGGACGAGCGCGAGGCCCACGCCGTGGCCGACGAGGACCCGCCCACCCACCGCGTGATCCTCGACCAGACGTGCTTCTACCCCGAGGGCGGCGGCCAGCCCGCCGACCAGGGCTTCCTGTTCGTCCGCGAGGAGACCCGGCGCGTCATCGACGTCCAGACGTGGGGCGATCTCGTCGTCCACCACATCGACGGCCCGATCAAGGTCGGTGAGGCGGTGCGCGGCCAGATCGACTACGGCCGACGTCAGGCGCTGACCAAGAACCACACCGCCACCCACATCATCGGGGGAGCGGCCCGGTCGGTCCTCGGCAACCACGTCTGGCAGTCCGGCGCCCAGAAGGGTGCCGAGCGCTCCCGTCTGGACATCACGCACTACCGACGGATCTCCCAGGAGCAGCTGCGGGAGATGGAGACCCTGGCCAACATGCTCGTCCTCGAGGGCCGGCCGGTCGAGAAGGTCTGGATGGACCGGGTCGAGGCCGAGAAGAAGTACGGTTTCATCCTCTACCAAGGCGGCGTTCCGCCGGGGGACGACATCCGGGTCGTCCGCATCCCGGAGTTCGACGTCCAGGCCTGCGGTGGCACCCACGCCGGGACCACCGGCGAGCTCGGCCTGATCAAGATCTTCCGCACCGAGCGGGTCCAGGATGGGGTCGAACGCATCGAGTTCGCTGCCGGGCTCTCGGCCCTGCGCGAGATCCAGGCCCGCGAGGACATCCTCAAGGCCT
>CAYXGD010000228.1:0-3768 GCA_964464425.1 uncultured Thermoplasmatales archaeon | reverse complement strand
CCGGGGAAGGCCGCGTACGCGCTGCTGTCCATGACGTAGAGGCCGGTCACGGTGGAGCCCATGGTGGCGGCCACGTCGAGGGCGGCCTCCAGGGCGTGCTGGCTCGTCCGGCTCCCGTCGGTGGGGACCAGGATCCGTTCGAAACGCCGGTTCGCGCTGCCGTCTGTCACACCATGTCCCTCCAAGGGATGCTGAGCCTGTGATGGGCGATGGCTGGCCTTAGACCCTTCGAGTCATCCAGCACCAGGACCCGGTGGCCAGGCGCGACCGCCGGGCGTGGCTCACCTGGGAGGTGGAAGCCGGTGAGCATCTGGAGGACCTGCTCTGGCTCGACCTCGGGCCAGCGGTCCAGCACGAAGCTTGCCTCGGCCCACGGGTCGGCCAGGTGGAACATGGCGTTGTCGGTGCCCAGGCCGAGGGTCAGGCCGGCCGCCAGCATCGCCTCGATCGGGGGCCGGTTGCCGAACAGGGCGTTGGATCGGGGGCAAAGCGCCACGGCCACGCCGGCCTCGGCGATGGCTGCCAGGTCCTCGTCGGTGCAGCACGTCGCGTGGACGATCAGGGCGGGGTCGAGGGCTAGGGCCGCCTGGGCGTCCTCCCGCCGGCCCTCGGAGAGATGGAGGGCCACGGGCTTGCCGGCCTTGTGGCAGGCCTCGGCCTGAGCTCGGCTCGTCTCGAAGGGCTGGTCGTCGAGCCCCGAGATGCCGATACCATCGACCAGGCCGAGCAGGTCGTCGGCCTCGGCCGCCCAGCGCTCGTGCCGGGTCGGCCGGCCGAACAGGCGCAGATCCAGGCCCGTGCCGGCTGCAGCTCGGCGGGCCAGGGCCGCGCCCGGTGGGCCGCCCTCGCGGAAGTCGAGCACGCGGGTTGCGCCAGCTTGGTCGGCCTCACCCAGGGCCAGGCGCATCCCGGTGACCAGCGCCTGGTCGCTGGCCGCCTCCAGCAAGCGGTGCTTGAGGCCGTCGGGCGGGGCCACGATCTCCTCGAGGGACGTGGCGGTGACCTCGTTGCGGGCGATCCGGTCGGCGATGTGGGTGTGCGCGTTGGTGGCCGCTGGGATCACCAGGCCCGGCTGGTCCGGCGTCGTCTGGTCGTCGCCCTCGTGGACGGCGGTGACCCGTCCGTCGGGGTCGACCTCGACGGTGCCGTCGGTGGGGCCATCGTCCAGGAGCAACCGTCCACCGAGCACGCGCACGGGCCGGGAAGGAAGGTCCTGGTAAAAGGCCGTCCCGGACCTCCGAGGCCCAGATGCCGTGCCTCGCGGCCCAGCCCTTGCTCTCCGGTCTCAAGCTTCGGCCGCTCTGAGGGCCGCTGGTCACGGTGGTCGTGCGCGAAGCACCGACCCGGCTCGGAAGATCCAGCGCTCGCACAGCCGCTTGGCTCTTCCGAGATCTGGACGGTCGCCGCGTGATGGCGCCGGGCGCCCGTCCGCTGCGAGGACCGGTGGCGCGGTTGGCTCGACGGTCCTCGCATCTGGCCGAACCCCTCGCTCTCCGGTCTCAGGCTTCGGCCGCTCTGAGGGCCGCTGGTCGCGGTGGTCGTGCGGCCCTCAGAACCCGTCGAGCTCCATGATCGGCTTGCCGTCCTTGTACACCCGGACCACGCCGCTGCTGGAGACCACGATGGCGATGGCGTCGGTCTTCTGGGTGATGCTGGCCGCGGCGAGGTGCCGCCCCCCCAGCCCGCTGGCCAGCTCGGCGTCGGCTTCGAGGAGCACGTAGCGCCCGGCGGCCTCGAGGTAGCCGTCCTCGTCGACGACGATGGCGCCGTCGAGCAGGGCGTACTCCTTGATCGTCTCGATGTTGTTGGGGTTGAGGACGTAGCGCTCGTCGGCGTCGTGGCCTTGGAACGGGTTGATGACGACCTGGCGGCTCGCCCCGAGCACGGGCTCGGTGTCGCCGATGATGAACAAGGCCCCGATGGACTTGCCCTCGCGGCCTTGGCGGACAAGGTCCCCGCTGATCCGGAAGAGCATCTCGAAGACCTGGAGGTTGACGCGCTCCTCGATGCCGGAGCGGAGGAGCTTGAAGGTCGGGTCAGCCGAGATCGAGAAGTTCAGCACGAGCAGCGGCTGGCTCTCCGAGGCGACCAGGACGAGCGTGTCCTCGCCGTCGCCCAAGGAGCCCTCGAGGTAGGCGCTGACCAGGATGCCGCGCACGTCCTCGAGCAGGTCGAGGCTCTTGGGCACGGCCACCGACAGGCGCAGGACCGTCTCGCAGTCGGCGGCGTAGTCCTTGCTGATGTCGTCCTTGGTGGTGGCCAGGACGGTGGGCAGGGCGACCTCCGAGAGGACCTCCCCGACGACCCGGGGGCTATCGGAGACGAGGAGCAGGCGCTTGGCGGTGATGCGGTCGGCCAGGAACTCGAGGACGCCGCCGAGCGTGAGCAGGTGCTCGACCGGGTCGTCCTCGACCGGTTCTTCGCTGGGAGACTCCTCACCAGGTTCGGCCTGCTCCATGGCCATCGAAGGGGTATGTGGCTCCCCCCAATCTACCTTGTGGATGCTCCCCCCGTCCACAGGCCCCGATCGAGCCGTCGTGGACGCCGACCAGGTGCGGCCCGTGGGCACCGGGCGTAGGCGAAAGGCTATGTAGATGGGCTCCTCCTTGGACCCGATACCCCGATGACACGATCCTTCAAGGACCTCGGGCTCAGCCGCGAGGTCCTCGATGCACTGGAGCACATGGGCTACGAGACGCCCACGGAGATCCAGGACGAAGCCATCCCCCTCATGCTCAAGGGACGAGACGTGGTCGCCCAGGCCCCGACCGGCAGCGGCAAGACCGCCGCCTTCGGATGCGCCGCCGCCGAGGTCACCTCCCCCGGTAAAGGCACCCAAGCCCTCGTCCTCACCCCCACCCGGGAGCTCTGCCGGCAGGTCGCCAAGGAGCTCCAGTCGATCGCCAAGATCCGCGGCCAGGACGTCCTCACCATCTACGGTGGCGTCAGCTACGGGCCCCAGGTCAAGGGGCTCAAGCAAGGCTCCGAGATCATCGTCGGCACGCCAGGCCGGGTCAAGGACCTGATGCAGCAGGGCAAGTTCGACGGCAGCAGCCTCAGCCTGGTCATCCTCGACGAGGCCGACCGGATGCTGGACATGGGCTTCATGGACGACGTGACCTGGATCATCGACCAGGCCCCCTACGGCCGCCAGGGCCTGCTCTTCTCGGCCACGATCCCACCGGAGATCGAGGAGGTCGCCCGGGAGCTGTGCCGCAACCCGGCCAACCTCTACGTCGAGGCCGACTTCGAGGAGCGCCGGGAGGAGTACGTGATCCGCGTCGGCCACAAGAACAAGCCGTGGGCCCTGGCCCGGATCCTCAAGTCCGAGGACCCGGAGCTGGCCTTCGTCTTCTGCCGGACCCGCCACGGGACCCGGAAGATCGCCAGCCTCCTGCGCCGCAACGGCTTCGACGTCGACTCGATCCAGGGCGACATGAGCCAGGCCGCCCGGGAGAAGGTCATGCAGAAGGTCCGCGACGGCAAGGTCAAGATCCTCGTCGGGACCGACGTGCTGGCCCGGGGCATCGACGTGCGGGCCTGCGAGCTGGTCGTCAACTACGATCCGCCGCGGGACCCCGAGGACTACACCCACCGTGTCGGCCGGACCGCGCGGATGGAGGACGTCGGCAAGGCCTACACCCTGGCCACCCGGGAGGACTCCCGGACCCTGGTCGAGATCGAAGGCCACGCCGGCGCTGACCTGACCGAGATCGAGGTCCCCGAGACCGAGTCCGAGGACAAGATCACGCACATCCACGACTGGGA
>CAYXGD010000227.1:0-3785 GCA_964464425.1 uncultured Thermoplasmatales archaeon | reverse complement strand
CGGCCAGCTCGCTGACGCTGGCGCTTCCCTGGCCGGCCAACCGTTCCAGGATGGCGCGGCGGATCGGGTGGGCCAGGGCCGAGAAGAGGCTGTCGAGCTCCTCATCGGCCAGCTGCCGTTCAACCATCTGGTTGAATATAGGCGCCCTGGATATTTAACCATTCGGTCAAATGGCTCCGCCGCGCTCCGGGAGGCCCCCTCCACGCCGGCACCCCTGGCCTCCCCGATCGGGACCGACGGGCCAGCCGGACCGGGCCGCCCTGCCCGCCGAGGTTCGGGCGCGGGCTTAAGCTCCCGCGGGACCAACCCAACGTGGGCAGGCCGAGACAGGTTGGCGCCAGACCGGCGACCCCGGTGTTGGGCCCCGACGACCACGGCAGCCCCAGACCGGAGGGAACATCGATGGCGCACAAGGACAAGACCCAACTGCTGATCACGTTCGTCGCGACGCCTGAGAAGGTGGACGAGGTCGACCGGCTGGTCGCCAGCCACAGCGCGTGGATGGCCAAGACCCACCACCAGGAGGGGTCCAAGGCCCTGCTCTCGTACAACTTCTCGAAGGGCCCCGAGCTCAGCGATCCGCTGGATCCGGGCTCCGAGCCGACCGGTAACACTCGGTACGTCCTCAACGAGATCTACGAGTCGCCCGACGGGATCGCCGATCACTGGCAACAAGCCCCGGCGACGTGGGATGACTTCGAGGCGCTGGTCAAGATGGTCTCGAGCTGCGACCCGCAGACCCTGCACAGCGGGACGATCGCCGAGTCCCTCTGGTAGTGCCCTGGACGGGGTCCGCCCCGTGCCAGGGGTAGCCCACGGCTACGCATCGAGCCCTTCATAGCGGCCCCAACCGGTGTCGCGCCATGCCCCTGCCACGGGAACCAAGCGCGCGTTTGCGGGATGCGGGTCAAGCCGGCATGACACCGGTCACCCCTGAGACCGGCCTGCGCTGGGCGGCCTTGCTCTACGCCTTCGTCTCCATCGTGATCGGCCTGCTCGTGATCAGCCAAGGGTTCGGGGACATGCTCAGGATGGCCGTCGGCGCCCTGGTCATCCTCCAAGGGTGGGCGTTGCTCGGCTTCTTCAGCGTGGTCGCCGACATGGCTCGGAACACAGCCGCGATCGCCCAGGCGGTCCTGGACGAGCAGGGGTAGACCGGCTCAAGCCTCGTCTTCCTCGGGGGGCGCTTCCTTCGGGGCCTCCTCGCCCTCGTCGGAGCCTTCAGCGGCCTCCTCGGCGTCCTCCATCTCCTCGTCGCGAGCCAGCCGTGCCACGGCCACCGTCTGGTCGTCCTCCTCGAGGCGTTGGACGAAGACCCCCTGGGCCCCGCCGCTGGTGATCTCGGAGATCTCGCCGGCCTTGGATCGGATGACCACGCCGTTCTTGCTGGTGAACAGCACCTCGTCCTCGTCATCGACCTCGATGGCGCCGACCACGGGGCCGGTCTTCTCGCTGACGCCGTGCATGTAGACGCCCCAGACCCCCCGGTTCTTCGGGTTGAAGGACCCGAACGGGGTGCGCTTGCCCTTCCCTTGGGTGGTCACGGTCAGCAGGTAGGCCTCGGGGTCCTGGATGATGACCATGCTGACGACCTCCTCGTCGCGCAGCTCGGTCCCCTTGACCCCGGCGGCCACGCGGCCCATGGGGCGGACCTGCTCCTCGTGGAACCGGACGCCCTTGCCGCTGTCCTTGACCAGGATGATCTCGTTGTCGCCGTCGGTGATGCCGACGCCGATCAGCTCGTCGCCCTCGTTGAGGCGGACGGCGATCTTGCCGTTGACGTTGATCTGCTCGTACTCGGTCAGCGGGGTCTTCTTCACCTTGCCCTCCCGGGTGGCGAAGAACAGGTAGCGGTCCTCGGTGAACGCCTCGACCGGGAGCGCGGCCTGGATCTCGGTGCCCGGCTCCAGGCGCTCGAGCAGGCTGACCACGGGCACGCCGCGAGCGTACCGGTCGCCCTCGGGCACCTGGTAGGCCTTGAGGTCGTGGACGATGCCGTCCTGCGTCACCAGCAGGATCCGCTGGTGGTTGGTGCAGGTGAAGACGTCGACGACGTGGTCCTCCTCCTTGGTCTGCATACCGATGACGCCGCGGCCACCGCGGCCCTGGGTGCGGTAGGCCTCCAGAGGGACGCGTTTGATGTAGCCGCTCTGCGTCATCTGGATGACGACCGGGTCGTCGGGGATCAGATCCTCGAGCACGAGGTCGCCCTGCCCTTGGCGGATCTCGGTCCGCCGGTCGTCGTCGTAGTCCTCGCGGATCTCCTCGAGCTCGTCGCGGATGATCTGCTTCTGGCGCTCGCGGTCGGCCAGGATCGCGTTGTACTCCTCGATGTCGGCCTTCAGCTGGGCCAGCTCCTCCTCGAGCTTCCCCTGCTCCAGCCGGGTGAGCTGGCTCAGGCGCATGTCGAGGATGGCGTTGGCCTGATCCTCGGAGAGCTCGTACTCAGCGATGAGGTTGGCCCGGGCATCGCCCCGGTCCTCGCTGGCGCGGATCAGCTCGATGATGGCATCGATGTTCCGCTGGGCGATCAACAGGCCCTCGACGATGTGGGCTCGGGCCTCGGCCTTCTCGAGCAGGTGCTGGGTGCGTCGGACGATGACGTCCAGCCGGTGCTCGATGTACCGGTGGATCATGTCCTTGAGCGTGAGCACCTTGGGCTCGTTGTCGACCAGGGCCACGTTGTTGATCCCGAAGCTGTTCTGGAGCTGGGTCATCTGGAACAGCTGGTTCTTGACGATCTCCGGCTCGGCCCCGCGCTTGAGCTCGATGAGGACCCGGATGCCCTCCTGGTTGGACTCATCGCGCAGGTCCCGGATGCCCTCGAGCTTCTTGTCGCGGACCAGGCCGGCGATGTCCTGGAGGAGCTTGCTCTTGTTCACCATGTAGGGGATCTCGGTGACCACGAGCCGCCCCTCCTCGGACTCGACATCGATCCGGCCGCGCAGCCGGACGATGCCGCGCCCGGTGGCGTAGGCCTGTTTGATGCCGGCCTTGCCCTGGATGATCCCGCCGGTGGGGAAGTCGGGTCCGGGCAGGACCTCCATGAGCTCCAGGACGTCGACGTCGGGGTTCTCCAGCTGGAGCTTGATGGCGTCGACCGTCTCGCCCAGGTTGTGGGGGGCCATGTTCGTGGCCATGCCCACCGCGATCCCTGCCGAGCCGTTCAGGAGCAGGTTGGGGACCTTGCCGGGAAGCGCCAGAGGCTCCTCGGTGCTGGCGTCGAAGTTGGACGTCCAGTCCACGGTCCCCAGGTCGATGTCCTCGAGCATCTCCTCGGCCAGCGGGGTCAACCGACACTCGGTGTACCGCATGGCCGCGGCGTTGTCGCCGTCGATGCTGCCGAAGTTCCCCTGACCCTCGATCAACGGGTACCGGAGCGAGAAGTCCTGCGCCATCCGGACCAACGAATCGTAGATCGCGGAGTCGCCGTGGGGGTGGTACTTCCCGAGCACGTCACCCACGACGCGGGCGGCCTTGCGGGCCGGGGATCCGGAGCCGATGCCCATGTCGTGCATCGAGTAGAGGATCCGCCGGTGGACCGGCTTGAGCCCGTCCTTGGTGTCGGGCAGCGCCCGCCCGACGATCACGCTCATGGCGTAATCGATGTAGGAGCTGCGCATCTCCTCCTCGATGGCCAGCTCTGTGACGACCCCGGGCGCATCGGCGCCGGGGCCTTCGGGAGCCTCCTCGGAGGGGGTCTCGTCGGGCTCGTCCTCGGCCATGATGTCAACTCGTCACGAGGGGTCCCAGCGGGCCGGTCCCCTCCTGGTAGGCGGGCATGC
>CAYXGD010000226.1:0-3788 GCA_964464425.1 uncultured Thermoplasmatales archaeon | reverse complement strand
CGTCGGCGTGGTAGGTGTGCCGGGTCTCGGGCGCGTCGTGGTTGACGGTGTTCTTGACCAGCTCGAACCCCAGGTCGGCGTAGAAGGCGGTGGTGATCTCCCAGCCCTGGCAGACGCAAGTGATGTGGTGGAGACCGATGGGCGGGGCCGGAGCCATGGCATCGGCTAGGCTTGGCTCGGCCAAAGAGCTTGGCCCGGGCGCGTCACCAGCGGATGTAGGCCTCGGTGTTCTCCTCGGCCTTCTCGGCGGGGGCCATGCGGGGAGCCGGCGGGATCCGGCCGGTGTCGCCGAAGCGCTCACGGATCTGCTCCATAGCCTCATCGGGCTCGGACTCGACGAGGTACACCGCTGCCTCGTGGAAGATCTCGTGGGCCAGGAGGACCTCGACGGTCTGCCCAGCTCTTGCGGCGTCGATGGGGTACCCGGCGACCCGGAGGTCCTCGATCACGTCCTCGATGTCGAAGCCGGGGCCGTCGATGTGGACCACATCGCCCCGTACGATCTCCCCGCGTTCCACCGCCAAGTGGAAGACGCCGGCGGAGCTGTCCTCTGTCGGGATCAGGCTCCCGATGCGTCGTTCACGGACCATGGAGAAGGCTCTCGGACGTGAGACGATAAACCTTTGCTGAGGGGTCGAAAATCCGGTTAGACTGGTTATAAGCTAGCAACCTGACATGGAAGGGGTCGGGGGTCGTTGGTGAGCCTAGCAGGAACGATGGAGGCCCTAACCTGTGGAAACCCTTAGGGCAGGGGCTCCTTTGGCGACCTCGTGCGCGTCCACGTCGAGGTTCACGGTTGCGCGACCACGCAGGCCGAGGGCTCCACCCTGCGGGCCCTGGCCCAGCGGGCCGGCCACCACCTGGTGGACCAGCCCGAGGGCGCCGATGCCGTGGTCCTGGTGACGTGCACCGTCGTGGACACCACCGAGCGCCGGATGCTCGAACGCATCCACGATCTCAACCAGCAGGTCGACACCCTGGTCGTCAGCGGCTGCATGGCCTCGGCCCAGGAGACCCGCATCCAGGAAGCCGCCCCGCACGCGCTGATCCTCCCGCCGGGGAACCTGGACCAGCTCGGCCCGCTGCTCGAGGAAGGCCGTTTCACCCCGGCCCCGGTCGACAAGGCCGGCCTACCGCGCACCATCGAGGACGGGATCGCCACCATCGTGATCAACGACGGATGCCTGTCCAAGTGCACCTTCTGCATCACCAAGCTGGCCCGGCCCGGTCTGCGCTCCTACCCCATCGACAGCATCGTCGACGCGGTCCAAGAGGCGACCCAGCGCGGCGCCACCGAGATCCGGCTGACCAGCATGGACACCGGCGCCTACGGGCGTGACCTCGGCAAGAGCCTGCCTGACCTGCTGGCCGCCGTGGCCGAGGTCGAGGGGGAGCACAAGGTGCGCCTGGGCATGCTCAACCCGTTCCTCGGGATCCCGTTCCTCGACGAGATGCTCGAGGTCCTGGCCGAGCCGGCCTTCTACGACTTCCTGCACATCCCGGTCCAGTCGGGCTCGGACAAGATCCTCGACGACATGGATCGCCACCACACCGTCGAGGACTTCGAGCACGTCTGCCAGCGGGCCCGCGAGGTCCTCGACGAGCCGACCCTCTCCACCGACGTCATCGTCGGCTACCCGACCGAGACCGACGAGGACCACCAGGCCACCGTCGAGCTGCTCGACCGCACCCGGCCCGGCCACGTCAACGTGACCCGGTTCTCGCCGCGGCCCGGCACGCCGGCCTTCCGGCTGGAGGAGATCGACGGTTGGCGGGTCAAGGAGCGATCCCGGGAGCTCTCCAAGGTCCGCGACACGCTCCAGAGCGAGCACCGGGCCCGCCTGGTCGGCCGCACCGTGGAGGTGACCGCCACCGAGCACATCGTCGAGGGCACCACCCAGTGCCGCACCGATGCCTACGACCCGGTGGTCGTGCCGACAAGGGTGCCGGTCGGGACACGTCTGAGGGCGCAGATCATCGGGGCGACCAAGGCTCACGGCGAAGGTGAGATCGTCGAGGTGCTCGACCCAGAGCACCGCGTCGTCGTCTGAGGTGACCGAGATGCTTGATCCGCCGTTCAAGCTCTACCTCGCCTGCGTCGGGAACAGCTGCCGTAGCCAGATGGCCGAGGGCCTGGCCCGCCGGATGGGCGGCGATCAGGTCGAGGTCAAGAGCGGTGGCTCACGGCCGGCCAGCCGGGTCTCGCGCAACGCCATCACCGCCATGGCCGAGATCGGGATCGACATCAGCGACCACGAGCCCGAGCCGCTGGACGAGGACTGGGTGGCCGGTTGTGACCTGGTCATCACGATGGGCTGCGGGGAGGATGCCTGCCCGGCGTTCCACGATGTCGAGCTTGAGGACTGGCCGCTGGCGGACCCGGTCGGCCAGGATCTGGACACCTTCCGGGCGACACGGGACGAGATCGGTCGGCGGATGCGGGAGCTGTTCGACCGGTTGGGGCTCGAGGTCCAAGCGTAGCTCAGGGCTCGGTCGCCTCTCCCGCGTCCCCGGGGTAGGGGCTGGCCCCTGGCGTCGGTGACGTCAGCTTGACCCCGAGCACGAGCCCCCAGAACGCCGTGGTCAGCGTGTTGATGGCCAGGAAGGCCCACTCGTCGATGACGTAGCTCCTGGCCGCCAGGAACGCGAGCCCGAGCAGGTTCATGATGGAGAACGCCCAGCCGAAGTCCCCGGCCTGGCGGGTCCGCAGCAACCGGATGGCCTGGGGGAGCGTGGCCGCGCCGAGCAAGGTTGCCCCGGCGATGGCCAGGAGCTCGCTCACCGGCAGCTCACCTGGCCGGGGTGGCGGTCATCCGACACGAGACGGTGGGCCCGGGAGGTCACGCGTTGGTAGGTTCAGCTGCAGACCCCTTGGATGTATCGTTGTCCTGTCGAACGCCCCTTCGAACCATCGGCCCAGGGCCCTAGGCCCTTCCCTGGTGACCGTTGCGTCCGTTGACCACCTGGTCGATCACGTCCTCGACGTGCGCCCAGTCCTGGACGCGCAAGGGGTTGTCCTCGGCCGGGTGGTCCCGGTTGTAGGGCTGGTCGAAGAGCAGGGCCCGCTTGCCGGCCTCCACGGCCCGGTCGACGTTGATGGGCAGGTCGTCGATGAGCACGTCCCAGTCGATCTTGTGGTGGATGCCCATGTGGAGGTCGTGGTGCGGGACCTCGTTGTGGTCGAGGAAGAGCTCCACCGAGCTCCGGGCGCGCTCGGGCCTGGAGGTGACGATGTGGACGACGTGGCCGGCATCGCGCCAGGCCGAGAGGACGTCCAGCGCGTAGGCGTCCAAGGGCTGGGTGCGGTGGATGGGCTCCTGGACCTCGAGGTGCCGGAAGACCTCCCAGATCTCGTCCTCGGAGAGCTCGGCTTGGCGGACCGCCGGGTGCTCGGAGAGGTTCCACTGCCAGCTCTCCACCGGCGAGATATCCACGCCGTGGAGCTCCTGGAAGCCCTGGATGATGTGGGGGACCTGGTCGAAGAGGACGCCGTCGAAGTCGATGGCGAACCTCAGCTCGTCGCCGCTTGCCACGGCCCCTGGTTAGCGGTTCCTCCTACTTGAGCGGCTGGGGACGGGTCGACCGGCGATGGGATCCTCCCTACGCGCCGCTGGGGGGCTGGAACCAGGCCTCCAGCACGCGGTCCAGGGTCGCATGGCAGGCCGAGAAACGGTCCGGCTGGGAGAGCATCTCCTCCAGGGTCTGCACGTGCTGGCCCTCCCTGCCCAGGTCCTCGGGGCTGGCCTCGGCCAGGTGCTGGACGTCGGCCTGGTCCATCTCCAGGTGGA
>CAYXGD010000225.1:145-3845 GCA_964464425.1 uncultured Thermoplasmatales archaeon | reverse complement strand
TGCTGGAGGTTCCATCTGTGCCCGAACCCTGCCCGAAATGCGAGGAGCGCGCCGTTGTGCCCATCCTCAACAACAAGTACAAGTGCAAGGAGTGCGGCACCTACTTCGACCTCGTCGACTTGATGAAGGAGAAGAAGAAGTAGACCTCCACCCGTTGCACCGGAACGACCGGCTCCACCGGGGGCTACTTTCGGGAACCCGGGGCTCTTCTACTTAAGTAGCGGCCACCTGCCTCAGCGAAGGTGGCTTCCACGTGCCACAGCAAGAAGACATCGCGCCCCATGTCGAAGAACTCGCCCGGGCGCTTGACGACGTACCCAAGGAGAAGATCCGCCAGGAGCTGGAACGGTGGCTCGACCACGGTGTCCCGCTCCACCAGGCCAAACGGGACCTGTTGACGAGCCTCGGCGGCCAGCGGAAGACGAAGAAGAACGCCAAGGACATCACCGCCAGCGACGGCTCCATCGACATCACGGCCCGCGTGGCCACGGTCGAGGAGCGGCAGGTCACCGCACGCGGCCGTGAGACCACGATCTGGGAGGGCGACCTGGCCGACGAGACCGGTCGCGTCGCCTACACCTCGTGGCGGGACCTCGACCTGGCCCCCGGCCAGGTCATCGAGATCTCCGACGCCTACGTGCGGACCTGGCAAGGCGAACCACAGGTCAACATCGGGGACAACACCGAGGTCCAGGTCCTCGACGACACCGAGCTCCCGCCGCTGGACGACCTGCCTGATGCCCGACCTACCACCGAGGCCCAGACCGTCGCCGGCGGCAGCCGGGAGATGGCCATCGGCGACCTCGAACCGGGCATGAGCTCGGTGCAGGTGACCGGGCGTTTGCTCTCCGTGGACGATCGGACCGTCCAGGTCCAAGGTGAACCGAAGACGATCTGGGAGGGGCAGATCGCTGATGCAAGCGGCAAGGTCGCCTACACATCCTGGCACGACCACGGTCTGGATCCTGGCCAGGTCGTCGAGATCGACAACGCCTACGTGCGGACCTTCCGTGGCGCCGTCCAGCTCAACTTCGGTGAGAACAGCGAGGTCGAGACCGTCGACGACGACCAAGCCCCCACAGCCCAAGAGCTCGAGGACAGCCAGGCGCTCACGACCGGCGGCGAGCAGCACAAGGTCAAGGCGCTCCAGCCCGGCATGAACACGGTCACGACCGTCGGCCGCATCCTGACCGTCAACGAGCGCGACGTCGAGGTCAAGGGCAAGCCCCGGACCCTCTGGGAAGGTGAGCTGGCCGACGAGACCGGCCGCGTCTCCTACACCTGTTGGGACGACCACGGCCTCCAGGAGGGGCAGGTCGTCAAGATCGAGAACGCCTACGTCCGCTCCTTCCGGGGCCTTGCCAGCCTGAACTTCGGCGAGCACGCCAACGTCACGGCCCTCGGCGACGACACGCTGCCACCGATCTCCGAGCTCAAGAAGAACAAGCCGTACACCGTGGCCGAGCTGGAAGCAGCCGGTGGGGCCATCGGCGTCAAGGTCGAGGCCGTCGTCCTGGAGATCCGCGACGGCTCGGGTCTGATCCTGCGATGCCCCGAGTGCCGGCGCGTCCTCCAAGAGCGAGAGTGCCGGCTCCATGGCCGGGTCGAAGGCCTCCCGGACCTCCGGATCAAGGCCGTCGTCGACGACGGCACCGGTGCCGTCAACGCCTTCTTCAACCGGAACCTGACCGAGCGGATCCTCGGCAAGGATCTCGAGGCCTGCCAGGAGCTCGTCCAGGAAACCTACGACCGGGAAGCCGTCACCGAGCTGATCGAGGAGGATCTCCTCCTCAGGCGTGTCGCCGTGACCGGCAACGCCACGCACGACGAGTACGGGACCATGCTCATGGTCGACGGCATCGACGAGGTCGAGATCACCGACGTGGCCGACCGGGCCGAGGCGCTGCTCGATCAGGTCCACGTCCTCACCGAGGAGGTGGCCGCCTGATGATGGCCAACCAGGAGAACCAGGAGCAAGAGGAGCAGACGTTCAACGGTCGGGAACCCGCCTGGCGCGTGTTCGCCGCCGAGTTCAACGATGCCCGGCACGAGATCAGCGACGGCGGCGAGATGTCCCCTACCTACGTCATCACGCCCCTGGGGTCCCGGATCAACCGCCTGTTCGCCGTGGGCGTCCTCACCAGCAACGACCCGGTCGGTGAGGAGGGCGGCGTCCGCCGCGCCCAGATCACCGACCCCACCGGTGTGTTCCACGTCTACGCTGGCCAGTACCAGCCCGAGGCCCTCCAGGCCCTCCAGGAGCTCGAGCCCCCGGCCATCGTGGCCGTCGTCGGCAAGGCCCGGACCTACAGCCCCGAGGAGGGGGTCGTCTACACGAGCATCCGACCCGAGACGATCCATCCGCTCACCAGCCAGGAACGCGACGCCTGGATCCTCGAGACCGCCGAGCACACACTCGAGCGGATCGAGGCCGTGGGCGAGGCGCTCGCGATGGAGGAACCGACCGAGGACCTGCTCACCGACCTCGACGTCCCACCCCGGGTGGCCAAGGGCGTCCTCGAAGCGCTCGAGCGGTACAGTCCCATCGACCTGGACGGCTACCTGTCCCTGGTCAGCGATGCCCTGGGCTACCTGATGCCCGCCGCGCCGGAACCCAAGATGGTCGACAGCGCCACCTCTGAGCCAGCGGCCGCGTCGGAGACCGAGCCCGTCGAGGCCGAGGGGAGCCCGGCTGAACCGACCGCTGTGGTGACCCCCCCCCAAGGGGACACCACCACGGAGGCCCCGGACGAGGACCCCTCGCCACCCCAACCCCAGACCGTCGAGGTCCCGGAGGGCGCCGATGCCGAGAAGGCCGGACCGGTCGACGATCCCGAAGCGGTCGTCTTCGACCTGGTCGAGGCACTCGACGATGGCGACGGTGCGCTCTGGGACGACATCGTCGCCCACGCCGCCGAGCAGGGCCTGGGCGAGGAGGACGTCGAGGAAGCCATGAACATGCTCATGGACCGCGGACGCGTCTTCGAACCCGTCTTGGGGCGCCTCAAGGCGACGTGAGCCGACCTCTAGCGTCCTGACACGGTCGCCGCCCGTGGAGGGGTGGGCGGCGACCGTTCCTCAACCTTTTTCACAACGGCCCCGCTACGAGGACCTGATGGGCCTCACCGACAACGTGGACGCGAAGAAGGTGATCAGCATCTTCCTCGTGTTCATCATGCTGTTCTCCACGTTCACCCTGCTGGCCAGCTACCTGGTCTGATCCCGCTCCTGGGGCGCCACATGGCCCCTAGCGGCAACGAAGCGGTCAAATAGGGGAAGCTCTTTGGCCGGCCCACCCGGGCTCGTAGCTTAGCTAGGTAGAGCGGCCGGCTCTTAACCGGCAGGCCAGGGGTTCGAATCCCCTCGAGCCCGCTTCTCCGCACGTCGTTGTGCCCTATCGGAGACGCGGGCTCGAGGCGGACGAACCGCCCAGCCGGATCACCGCATCATCGAGGCGGGGAGGTTCGTCCAGACTCAGACATCCGAGGTCCGACCCCCGAAGGACGGAGGACCGATGGATGTCTGTCACCCCGCTTCTCCGCACGTCGTTGTGCCCTAGCGGAGACGCGGGCTCGAGGCGGACGAACCGCCCAGCCGGATCATCGCATCATCGAGGCTGGGAGGTTCGTCCAGACTCAGACATCTGAGGTCCGACCCCCGAAGGACGGAGGACCGATGGATGTCTGTCACCCCGCTTCTC
>CAYXGD010000224.1:0-3870 GCA_964464425.1 uncultured Thermoplasmatales archaeon | reverse complement strand
CCCTGGCAGAAGCCCGAGCGCGGCATGGTCTTCGGCATGATCCGCCAGCACGCGTGCGGCGAGATGCAGACCCACGTCCGCTACTACAAGGACGGGACGCTCAAGGCCGAGCACGAGATCGCGCATCACTTCTTCGAGCACTTGATCTCCCCGCGGACCTCGGCCCACGATGAGGTCGAGGCCATCATGGCCAAGCACGGCATCGACGACGTGGAGGTCCTCGAGAAGGACTTCCCGGACCGGATGAAGGGCGACATGCCCAGCAGCCGGACCCCCTGGAAGCCGGTGGTCATGGCCGCTGGCGCCGTCGTGTTCGGTGCCATCTTCGGCGGCAAGGCGATCTTCAGCCGCGACTGACCCTGCCTACCCTTCCTCGACCCTGAGATCGAACGTGGTCAGCTCCCGCATCCCATCGCTGATGCTCAGCGTGTAGGCTCCCGGGTCCGGGAAGGTCAGCGCCAGCCGATGCACGTCCGGATCGTCGGGGAGGGGCCGGGGGTCCACCGGGACGGCTTGCCCGTCGGGCCCGGTGACCTCGAACCCGGGGTCCAGGTCCGGTGCGCTCTCGTCCTCCTCCTCCTCGACGAACACCCGTAGCCACGTGTCGGTCTGCGGTCGCAGGGTGCCCGGCGAGTCGACGCTGATGCGGTAGGGTGGGGCCCGCTGCCGGCCCCAGGTCCGGTAGGGTAGCTCTTCGGCCTGTTCGCGTGACATCTCGAGCGGGATCAGCCGGATCTCCATGGGTGGCGGGTCCCGGGGCTGGTCCGAGGACGGGTCGTCGATGCCCGGCGCGAGCTCGGCCTGGGGCAGCTGGGCGATCTCCCGGACGACCGCCATGCCGTCGACGACCTGACCGAACGCGGTGAACTCGCCGTAGACGGTGCCCGCCGCGCTCTGCTGCGGGTCGGGATCGTGGAGGTGCTCCTGGGGGTACTCCGTGACGAAGAAGTGGCTCGTCCCGCTGTCGCGCTCAAGGTCGCGGGCCAGGCCAAGGGTGCCGGCGGCGAACTGGGCCCCGGCCTCGAGCGGGACCGTGTCGGCCGGCTCCCGGTCATCCTGGGGCCCGCCCTGGATCACGAAATCATCGACGGTCCGGTAGAACGTCGTGCCGTTGTACCAGCCGTCGCGGATCAGAGCGGAGATGTGAGCCACGGTCTTGGGCGCGACCTCCGGGTAGAGGGCCAGCGTGATGGTGCCGTTGGGCGTGATGATCTCGGCCCCTGGCAACTCGACCCGGTCCTCCCGGCCGTCGGTCCCCGATCGGGGCGAGCTCGGGTCGCCGCTTAGGCACCCGGTCAGGAGGACCAGGGCGAGCAGGAGGTTGATCGCGGGACGCTCCACAGGCTGCCAAGCCGTCCCGGGTTCAAGAGGTTGCCTGACCCGCCAAGGTGGGGACAGGGTCAGAACCGGCGTCGGCCCAGCTCGATCGCAGCGTCGAAGGCGGCGTCGTTGACGCCCTCGGCCAAGGTCGGGTGGATGTGGATCGCGTCCGAGAGCACATCGACGGTGCCATGCTGATGCATCTGGACGACGGCCTCGTGGATCAGCTCGCCGGCGTGGTTGGCCAGGATGTGGAAACCGAGCAGCTGACCGGTGCCCTCCTCGGCGACGACCTTCATCATGCCCTCCTCCTCGCCCAGGCAGAGCGCCTTCCCCAGGTGCTCGTAGGTGAAGCTCGTCTCGACGGCGTCGTAGCCGGCCTGGCGAGCCTCCTCCAGGGTCATCCCGACCCGGGCCAGCTCGGGGTCGGTGAACACAGCGTACGGTGCAGCCCAGTAGTCGACCTTGGCGTCCTCATCATCCAGGGCGTGGGCGATGGCGACCTCGACCTCGTACCGGGCCACGTGGGTGTAGAGCTGCTTGCCGATGGCGTCGCCGACGGCGTAGATGTGGGGTTGGCTGGTCCGCAAGTGCTCGTCGACCTGGATCCACCCGGGCCCGAAGGTCTCGACCCCGGCCACGTCGACCCGGAGCCGAGGTGCGTTGGGCGTCCGGCCGATGGCCACGAGCAGGGCATCCCCCTCGTAGACCCGCTTCTCACCGGCGGTCTCGGCGTGGACCCGGATCGTGTCGCCCTCCTGGGAGAGGCGCTCGACCGAGGTGCCCTCCTCGACGGCGATGCCCTCGCGTTCCAACCGGTCGAGGAGGATCTCGACGAGCTCGCGGTCCTCCCCCTTGAGGATCTCCGAGCGCTGGAGGACGGTGACGTCGCTGCCGAACCGGGCCATCATCTGGGCCGACTCGAGACCGATGTAGCCGCCGCCGATGACGATCAGGTGCTCGGGCTGGTCGCGAAGGTCGAGGATCTCCCGGCTGGTCATCACGTCGACCTCGTCGACCCCTGGCCAGTCGGGGAGGGTGGGCTTGGCGCCGGTGGCCAGGATGAAGAGATCGCCTTGGATCTCGGTCTCGCCGATGCGCAGCGTACGCTCGTCGACGAAGCAGGCCTCGCCCTCGTAGAGGTCGATCCCGTCGGCCTCGGCGACCTCGTCCTCGTTGACACCGACGATCCGATCGACGATCTCGTCCTTCCGGTCGACCACGCGGTCGAGGTCCACGCGGATCTCCCCGTCGATCTCGACGCCGAACTCCCGGCCTCGGCGAGCCAGGTGGGCGACCTCCCCGCTGCGGATCATGGCCTTGGTGGGGATGCAGCCCCGGGTGAGACACGTCCCGCCCAGCCGCTCCTTCTCGATCAGGGCGACGCGGTTGTCCCGCACCCAGGCCTTGAAGGCGGCCTGCATGCCGGCCACCCCGCCGCCGACCACGATCACGTCGTAGGGTTCCATCGGGCCGGCCAACCCGGGCGGGGCTCATGAAGGCTGCGTGGAAGGGTCGGCGGGTCCGACGGCCCTGGCGGCCGGCGTCACCGGTCGAGCTCCGGCAATTGGGCCACGAACCGCCTCTCGGGTGAGGGGCGGATCTCCAGGTGGACGCTTCGGGCCAGGGTGTAGTACCGGCGGCGACCCTCCTTGTACGACCGGACGACGCCGGCCTCCTCGAGACGCGAGAGGTGGTGGCTGGCGCTCTTGCCATCCATGCCGACGACCTCCATGAGCTCGGAGACGTACATGTCCCTCCGGGAGAGCTCACGGAGGATCGTCAGCCGCGCCTTGGACCCCAGCAACCCCAGGACATCCATCATGGAGATTATTACAAAGAAAGAAGATATGTCTTGCGGGCTAGAGGGGTCCACCATGACCGACGTGGACCTGCCCCAAGGCACCGATACCGACCCCGAGACCCGGACGATCACGGACGGCTACTTCGAGGAGGAGCTCTACATCGATGCCCGGAGCGCGGGCGATTTCCTGATCAAGCTGGGCGAGCAGCTCAAGGCTGGCGGGGAGCTCACGATCAACGGCGACGGATGGACGATCCCGTTCGCCTTCGCCGACACCGTCGAGCTGGAGATCGAGTTCGAGGGCGGCGATACGCCGGAGCTGGAGATCGAGATCGAGCTCAACGGGATCAAGAAGGATAGTGCGCCCAGCGTGGGGTGAACCAAGACGGGTCCATCCCGCCCCGACCGACCTCCTTCAGCGGACCGTGGGCTGCCCGCGCCGTGCCAGCCACAGGCTGGTACCCGAGGCATGGGCAGCTCCCGGGGCCTGTTCCTTTCTTCGTGGAGTTCTTTCTTCGCAGGCCCCGGGAGGCATCGATGCCTCCATCAAAGAAAAGGGTCCAGTGGTCGTGCCAGCCGCAGGCTGGCACCCGGGCCAGGCACCGCGGATGGCCGCTGTTTCTTTCTTTGTGGAGCTTTTTCCTTCCAGCGGCCATCAGGCAGCGCTGGCCCAAGAAAGAAGAAAGTCCAGTGGACGCGACGGGATTTGAACCCGTGGCCTCAGCCTTGCGAAGGCTGCGATCTTC
>CAYXGD010000223.1:0-3872 GCA_964464425.1 uncultured Thermoplasmatales archaeon | reverse complement strand
GCGCTTGTCGTTTCACGCGCACATCGAGCACGTTCATATACCAGCGCCGGTGAGCCACAGGCGGGGAGAGGTGAAGAAGCAGCGTGACGCCCCATGAAACCCCTGTTGCTCTTCGCCCTCGCACCCGCCCTCCTGACCCCGATCCTCGGGGATGATCCCGGCCTGAGCGCTCCCGACCTGCCGGAGACCGGCACGGCCCTCGACGGGATCGCCGGCGACACCCAGGTCAACGCCACCGTCCAGGCGCGCACCTCGGGGATCGCCGCGACCGTCGACCCCGACGACCTCGGCCTCTACCTGCGGGCCTCCCTCCCAGGGCCTGGCTTCAGCCATCCCCTGGACGGCACGGGGCCACAGGCCGACCTGGCCGATCCCCTCGAGACGGAGAACACCGACAGCCAAGGCTGGGGGCCGGCCATCCCGGTGCGCATGCCCGAGCCGGCCGAGGTCGGTGCGGCCGTGGGTCTGGCCACCGTGGGCGCGGCCGCCTACGCGGCCTTCCGGTGGCGCTACCTGGGCCTGGGCCTGGTCATGCCGATGTACTCCCGGCTCTCCCGGTCCGACCTCCTGGAGAACGACACCCGATCGCACCTCCTCGACCTGATCTCCGAGGAGCCGGGTCTCTCCCTCCAGCAACTGGCTGACCGGACCGACGCCGGTTGGGGGACGACCGTCTACCACCTGCAGCGCCTCGAGCAAGCCGGGTTCATCAAGAGCCGCAAGCAGGGCCACCATCGGCGGTTCTACACGGTCGGCGAGGTCGGCCAGGACGAGGTCGAGGCCCTGGGCATGCTCCGCAACGACACCCCCCGCAAGATCGCCCGGTACCTCGTCCAGGACCCCGGCTGCAACCAGAAGGCCATCTGCCAGGCGCTGGACATCAGCCCCTCGCTGGCCCACAAGTACCTCAAGCGCATGGAGGAGCAACAGCTCCTGACCAGCGAGCGGGAGTGGCGCTCCAAGCACTACACGCCCGACGAACGCCTGGCCACCCTCATCGAGCAAGCGGCCTGACACCCGGCCCTCCCGGCCGCTTCCGGTCCCCTGATATGCCCATGCCTGGTTCAGGGCTCGCGTGACCAGCGACCGCGGCGGGCCGGGACCCCCCATCCTTCGACGAGGGCAGCCGTGGCTCTGGGGCCTGGCCGCCGCCCTGATCGTCGCCGCCTTGGTCGCCGGCGCTTGGACCCAGACCGATCTCGACCGCGACGGCCTCGACGTGCTCACCGAGCGCAGCCACGGCACCGACCCCTTGCTGGCCGACAGCGACGGCGACGGGCTGCCCGACGGTTGGGAGATCGACCGCGGTACCGATCCCTTGGACCGGGACACCGACGGCGACGGTCTCCACGACGGCCGGGAGCTCGCTGATGGCTGGGACCCCCTGGCCGCCGATACCGACGGCGATGGTCTCGACGATCCTGCCGAGCTCGAGATCGGCACCGACCTGGCCGATCCCGACACCGACGACGACCAGCTCGACGACCGGCTGGAGGGCCAGCTGGGCACCCACCCGCTGCGTGCCGACAGCGACGAGGACGGGCTGACCGACGCCCAGGACCTCCTGGCCGGTGCCGACCCGCTGGACGCCGACACCGACCACGACACGCTGCCCGACGAGGCCGAGGTCCTGGCCGGGAACCGGGACTGCGACGGCGACGGCATCCCGGCCGTGGCCGAGGCCGACGGCGACGACGATGCCCGCCTGGACGCCCAGGAACCCGAGGACCAGCGCTGCGAGCCCGACGTCGACGGTGACGGGGTCCGGGACGGTCACGAGCTCAACATCGCCTGCGTGACCCTGACCGACTGCGACGTCGACGGGATCCCCGACGGGCAGGAGCGGACCACCCGGTACGACCCGCTGGATCCCGACACGTTCGACGTGGGCCTGCTGGACGGGATCTCGCTGGCCTTCGAGGAACGCGGTCAGGCCCCCAGCCGCGACGAGGATGAGGACGGGATCCCCGACGCCTGGGAGGGCACCACCGGGTTGATCGACTGGGGCCCCTTCGACCCGCAGCCGGGGCAGCGCGACCTCCTGATCGAGTTCCTCCGGGTCGAGGGCCCGGATTCCTCCCGGTACCGCAGCCTGGACCTGACGCCGAGCTACCGGCGGGTGGAGACGTTCTTCGAGGACGAGGGGCACGTCGAGGTCCAGTGGGTCGAGACCAACGTGGGCCTCGAGGCAGAGCGACGCCCTCCCCTGCTCCCGTCGGGCCAGGCCGGCTACTACCGGGGCGTGCTGGCCAACGCCAGCCACGCGGCAAACCCGTACGTCACGAGCGTGGTGATGAACCCCCAGCACAACCAGTCCGAGATCCTCCACCTCGGCGTGGCGCCCATCCGGGGCATGCTGGCCGCCGTGGACTACGGCGCGCACACGACGATCCACTTCCGGATCGCCAGCAACGACGAACGGACCACGCTCTCGCCGTTCCTCGAGAGCGTCATCGCCGCCGGTCACGAGGTCAGCGGTCCCAACATCCAGGCCAGCGGCATCGATGCCAACGGCCGGATGTTCCTGGCTGGCCAGGACTGGACGCTCAAGTGGGTCCCGTTGTGGTTCTCGACCAACCCGGTCTACCAGACGACCGGCGGGTTCCAGACCGTGTTCGTCCCCGAGGAGGCCACGGTCGACCACGGCGAGCTCTCCTACACCATCGCCCACGAGCTTGGGCACACCTTGGGCTTGTGCCACACCGACCTGACCACGTGCCAGGCCGGGCTACCGTCCGGCAGCCGGGGCGTGCTCGGCATCTCGACCATGGATCGCACCACCCAGGATCGCACCCAGCTCGAGTTCCTCGAGGCCGAGTGGGATCAGGTGCACACGTTCCTGACCTGCCCCCCGGTCCGCCCGATCCGGCTGGTCAGCGAGGAGGCCGGTCGCCAGGCCATCATCGACGCCAAGTACGAGATCACCCTCGAGAACGTGCTCGACGTCGGCACCCGCGAGTGCCAGGTCCACCTGGCCCTCCCCCGCGACCTGCGCCCGGCTGCCTCGCCGACGACCTACCACGATCCTCACCGCATCACCGAGGACCAGCTCCTCCAGGACCCCGAACCGTACCGGCCGCACGCGGGGGACCAGGCGGCGCCAGCCGTGGTCAACAGCCAGCAACGCACCGTCACGTACGCCGTCCTGGGGGGCCTGGCCAGCGTCTTGACAGGGGTCGGCGCGTGGGGGGCGGCCTGGTGGGCCCGGGGCCGCTGGCAGCCGTGAGACGGGTCAGCCGAGGAGCTCGGCCACGGTCTCGACCGCCGCGTCGACGGCGTCGACCCGATGCACCCGGTCCCCGCCCATCCGCTCGAGCAGTTCGCTGGTCTCCCACCCGAGCAGGACGACGTGCTTGCGGGCCTTGAGCGCCAACGCGACCTCCGAGAGGGTCCCAGGGCCGCCGGGCAAGGCCACGACCACGTCGCTGGAGAGCACGTTGATCGCGTTGCGGCCATCGCCCATGCCCGTGTAGATCGGCACCTGGATGTGCTCGCTGGTCTGGCCCCGGCCGTGGCCGCGGTCCGGCAGGACCCCGATGGTCAACCCACCGGCCTTCCTGGCCCCCCGGGCCGAGGCGTCCATCACGCCCATGGCGCGACCTCCGTTCAGGAGCACCCAGCCGGCCTCCGCGATCGCCTCCCCCAGCGCCTCAGCCTGCGCCTCGACCTCGTCAGGCACCGTCCCGCCACCCATCACGCCGACCACGGGTCGTCGCTCGTCGCTCATCGAGCCCCGAAGCCCCGAGGGGGCCTTCAACCGTCGCCCGTCCAGGCCCCTGGCCACCAAGCCTTAGTCGCCGGCGGCCCTTGCCGTCGGTACATGCCCGACGACGCGCTCAGGATCGTCACCCACGGTGGGGTCGGGTCCCCCG
>CAYXGD010000222.1:0-3918 GCA_964464425.1 uncultured Thermoplasmatales archaeon | reverse complement strand
GATCTCGACGCGCTGGCCACCACCATGGAGGACCTGGGTCTCGGTTCCGAGGAGGTCAGGGTCTACCTGGCACTTCTGGACAACGGCCCAGCCCGAGCCAGCACGGCCGCCAACCTGGCCGGGTTCAGCCGGGGCCGGACCTACAGGATCCTCGACACCCTGGTCGAGGAAGGCTGGATGGTGGTCCACGTCGGGCACCCCAGGATCTTCGAGGCTGCGCCACCCGAACGATTGTTCGACGGAAGGATCTCCCAGCTCCAGCGGGAGGAGATGCGGGTCGAGAGCCTCCGAGAGGAGATCCTTCCGCGGTTGCACGAGCTCGGCGAGGGCGCTGCTGGCTCGGACACCGCCAACTGGACCCTGCTCGAAGGGCGCTTGTCGATCTACCGGTCGCTGATCAAGCTGGTCGAACGCGCCGAGGAGACGGTCCACGTCGCCAGCAACCACGCGGCGACCTCCTCGTCCACGCCGGTGATCCGGGCTGCGTGGCAGGCCCTGTCCTCTCGGTTGGAGGCCGGGATCACGGCGCGGTGCCTGGTCCCACCCGACTGGGAGGTCGGCACCCAGCGCGTTGAGGGAGCACCCGGCGAGCAGGAGGACGATGACAGCCAGGAGATGGACGGGAGCGACGGTGGTGGAACCGGGCTGCCGGACATCGACGGGCTCGAGATCCGGCGGATGGGTCACGAGCCGCCGGTCCACATCGTCATCGTGGACGGCCGGGAAGCCATCCAGTGGTTGGTCATGGACGCCGCCGACCAGCTCAAGCCCGAGGGAGACGTCGCGGTGAGGAGCGATGCCACCGGTTTGGTGGGCCCGGCCCGGTTGCTCTTCGAGACGCTGTGGGAGAGCGCCGCTCATGAGGAAGGCATAGCAGCATCAGGATAGGCCGCCGCCCACATCGGCATCGTAGAGCCATGGCGACGCGAGGGGGGACCACGCGCACGCCGGTGCTGAGCGCTGCCGCAGGACGAACCGCTTCTGGGACCTAGGGTCCGTCACCCGTCGGTGGTCGTGTCCGTGGTCTCGTCGTCGCGCTCGGCGTGCTGTCCCCGTCCCGCCTCACCGTCGTCACCGACATCGCCGACCTCCCCGACCTCTGTGTGCTCGTTGGCCTGCCCGGCGGCGTGGCTGTTGCCCGACCCACCACCGCTCGCGGTCGCGCCGTCGGTCGCGAGCTTGGCCCGCAGCTGGACGGGGCCCTCCAGGGAGGCCCACCCCGCCTCAGGGTCGACCAGGACCGGGGCGCCCTGGTCGCGGGCCGTGGCCAAGAGCTCGTCGATGTGCGTGATCGGGCCGTCGGTCGGCACGTGATCCTGGACCGTCACGGTGGTCACACCGCGGGCCCGCTGCCAGGCCGGGGCTCGGCTACGCTGGACCTGGGCGACCCCGGCGGTGAGCAGACCGGCCAGGGCGATGCCGGCAGCGGTCCACGGCGGCTCGCTCTCCGTGACCTGGCTGTAGCTCTGGCTGTCCTCCTTGAGCTGTGGGACCACGTAACCCTCCCGCAGATCCAAGCGGAGGGTGCTGATGAGCTCGGAGGCCTGGGGGCCCGAGAGGACGGTCACGTTGGCCTGGTGGGTGACGGTCACCTTGACGTCCAGGCGGCCGGGCATGCTGCTCTCGTTCTGGAGGGTCAAGGCCCGGTCGGTGATCTCGGCCAGCGGGAGCTGTAGGGTGGCGGTCCCCTCGTCCGAGCTCGTCTCGAGGGGGATCGGTTCCTCGATGGTCCACCAGGGTCGGGCCCCGTCGCCCTTCTGCTCGAGGTGGAGGGTCGCCGTCCACGCGTGGTCGAGGGCCTCGACCACGCCGCCGGCAGCGTGCCGGGCCTCGAGGGTGGCGTTGGGTGCGACCTGGAGGGGGATGCCGGCTGAGGTGTCGGTGAAGACCGTGGTCTGGTCCCAGGGGCCCTTGGCGTGGGTTGCCGGTGCCGAGAGGGCAAGGCTAAGGCGTTCGTGGCCGACCTGCTCGGTCTCGGTCCCGCGGTCCTCGTACCAGGAGAGGCCCAGGAAGCCGCCGGTCACGAGCAGGGCGATGGCGCCGAGGTTGAGCAGGGTGCTGGTCTCCATGATCAGGTCACGTCCACGGTGAGGGTGCGGGTGAGCTGCTGTTGGCCGAGGTCCGAGCCCGAGCTCCAGACCTGGCCGGTGACAGTGAGGTCGACGCTGTACGTGCCGGTGGCGTGGTCGGTGCTGGTGTCGTTGATCTGGGCGGTGTCTGAGGCGCCGGGCGCCAGGGTGAAGCTGCCCCCGGTCACCTCGAACCGTGCATCGTTGGACGTCACGGTGACCTCCAGGCTGGTCCCGTCGGCGTTGTTGTTGGTCACGGTCACGGCGTCGTCCTCGTAGCTGTTGGTGGCGTCCAGGGTGGGCGAGAGCGGTGCCACGGCCAGGAAGGCCTCCTGGTCACCGACGACGTCGGCCCCGAGCCCACGGTCGACGCCCAGGCGGGCCTCGATCGGGGCCAACAGGATGCCTGCGATCAGCGCGAGCACCGAGAGGGTGCGGACGAGATCGACGGTCATCACGGGGCCCCCAGGCGGATGGCGGCCGCGGCGGTCCAGACGGTCAGCGCGGTGGGCAGCATGGCCCAGACCGCGCCGTGGGGGGCCAGGGTCTTGGCACCCGGCAGGGCAGGCACGCGGACGATCTCGGTCTGGCCGGTGGCCTCCACCGGCGTCTTGGCCAGGGGGCCCAGGACCTCGTAGGTGACAGACGGGCCCCCGCCGGCCTCACCGGGATCTGCGCCGGCCTCGTGACCGGTGTCGGTGATCTGGACGAGGGTGGGGATCGGTAGGGCTTGGACTTGGAGGGTGCCCCCGGCCTCGACGGTCTCTGAGAGGCTGGGGGCGGTGATGAGAAGGAGGGCTCCCGCGACCACGAGCAACCCGGTAGGGTGCGTGCGTCGCAGCGGCCACGGGAGCTCCTCGCGTCGGTCACCGGCCAGGACGCCCCTCAACCCGAAGGTGAGGAGCGCGACCTGGGCGGTGATCAACCCGAGGGGTTCCAGCCAGGTCCCCGCCAGGGTGGCGGGGACGCCGGCCAGCGTCGGTACGGGATGGGCCTGGTCCTGCGGGACCGGTGCCATGCCGGTGGCCTGGTCGGTGCGATCGTTGGCATCGCCCTGGGTCACAAGACCCTCGGGCGTGCTGTCGACCACGCGGTGGACGACCTGGCCACCATCTTCGGCCTGGAAGACGACGATGTCCCCCTGGCCTGCCTGGCCCGGGAGGGCCAGGACGAGGCTGCCCGGTGGGAGCCCTGGCTCCATGCTGCCCGTCGTCACCAGCCCCACGGTCACAAGGCCTGTGGCCTTGGCCGCGGCGACGGCGACGAGGGCGAGGAGCAGCAGGGCTGCTTTCCAGCTGATCCACCGGGTGGACGCGCCCATGGCTGACCGCTTACCCTCGGCGGTCAGCGCCGGTCGCGTCGTCCTCGTGTGTTGCGTGCATGGCGTGCATCATCCTGTGCCTCTGTTCTCGTCTACAGTGTTCAGGCGGTCACCGAGATGGTGCACGAGAGGGTGTCACCGCTGACCTTGCCGGTGCCATCGACCGCCAGGCCGAGGTAGCCGGTGGCATCCTTGGCAAGGGTGAGAGCCGTGGGATCGGCCGCGTAGTCGCCCGTGACCTGGGTCGCCGTCGAGGTCAGAGCCACGGTGCACAGCGCGGCATCGGTGCCGGAGATGGCGACGTCGATGTCCAGGCTCTCGGTGGCCTGGTTGGTGACGTTGATCAGGGCGTCGAACTCGTAGCTGCTGTCGGGGTTGATCCCTGTGCCCGAGGCATCGGCGTTGGTGCCATCGAAGGCGACGCTGATCTTGCCGCTGGTGGTGCTGACGAAGTTCTTGTACGCGTTGTTGGTGTTGGCCTCCATGGCGATGAAGGCGTCGCTGTCGTTGACCACGCTGGCGCTGACG
>CAYXGD010000221.1:0-3931 GCA_964464425.1 uncultured Thermoplasmatales archaeon | reverse complement strand
GGCCGTCCTTGCAGGTGAAGGCCTCGGCTTGGCCGACGTACAGGGAGTTGGCCGGGGCGTCCAGGGGGTGGGCGTAGCGTGTGGCGACCATGGATCGGCCGTCGGTCAGGCACAGGTTGGCCTGCGTGACCGCCTCCGGCTTGCCGGCCTGGGCCTTCATCTCGTTGAGCTCGCCCAGGGCCCCGACCATGGCCTGCAGGAGCTCCTCGGGGCCGGGATCCAGGGCGGCGGTGCCCAGGTGGTCCTGGATCAGGGCGAAGGCGTGCTCGCTGTCGGTCGAGCCTTGGATGCTGAAGTAGAGGTCGTCGTCGAGCTCGTCCTTGAGGCGCCGGATGATCGTCCGGTAGGCGCCGATGCTGCCGTTGTGCATGAACAGCAGGCGTTGGCGGGCCCGGTGGAGGTCACCGAGGTCCTGGGCGGGGGCGTGGGTGTGCTGGCCGCCGCGGAAGGGGTGGCAGTTGAGCTGCTGGACGGCCAGGCCCTTGGTCGCGGCCCGGACGTGGGCCATGAAGGTCGGGGTCTCGACCAAGGGGGAGACGTGCCGCATGTTCTCGTCGGACCAGGCCGGGTGGACGGTCCGGTAGAGCCCCGGTTGCTCGGTGAGCTCGGGGTTGTACCAACCCACGCCCCAGCCGTCACCGTTGAGGGGTTCCTCGCGTTCGTGGGCGTGGACGCTCTGGTGGATCAGGCTGTGCTCGGGTTCGTAGAGCATCGCGTTGAGCGAGACCGGGTCGCCGTGGTAGGCCACGAAGCGGCACATACGGGGTGGTACCCGCTGACACACCAAGAGGCTGGTGTCCAGGTCCTGGATGGCTGTGATAGCCCTGGCGGCCTCTCGCGGCGATCTCCGGGCGCCGGAGCCGGCCGACGGCCCAGGGCCCCCAACCAAAAACACAATGGCCATGAGTCACCAATAGGGGGCCACAGGGGACGTTTCATGCCCGACAAAGATACTCCGCTCACCGAGCTGACCGTTTCTGACGTCATGCGGACCGAGTTCCCCACCGTGCGGCCCGACGAGGCCTGTTCCAAGGTCCTCTCCGTGTTCGCTGACGAGGTGGCTCCGGCGGTGGTCGTCACCGACGAGAAGGGACGCTACAAGGGCTTCATCTCCGAGCGGGACGTCCTCCGCAACCGGGTGGACTACTCGCAGGCTGCCATCGAGTCGATCCTCCCCTCCCACGCGGCGCCGACGATGCGGCCCGACGACCGGCTGGTCGACGCGGCGGCCCGGATCCTGGATGCCAACGCCCGAGGCGTGGCCGTCATCGAGAAGGAGGACCACGTCGAGCGGGTCACGGGTATCCTGGTCCGCGAGGACATCATCGAAGCTGCCGGCACCCGGGAGCTGGCCGACGAGCCTCTGGCCAACCACATGAGCCGGGACGTCGAGACCGGCCTGGCCGACGACAGCGTGGCCAAGGCCCTGGCCCGTATGCGCCAGAGCGGCATCTCCCACCTGCCGGTGGTCGAGGATGGCCGCCTGGCCGGGATCGTGACCACCCACGACGTCATCCGGCGTGTCCTGGCCCCCATGCGCGGTGCCGAGGGCGAAGGCTGGAAGAGCGGCGAGTGGGACCGCCCCCTGAGCATCCCCCTGTCCGGGATCATGACCTCGCCGGTGATCAGCCTGCCCCGCGGTGCGACCTACAAGGAGGCCGCCGAGCTGATCGGCGGCAAGGGCATCGGCAGCGTGGTCATCACCAAGGACGGCGAGTTCCCCTACGGGATCGTCACCCGTCGGGACCTGCTCGAGCCCGTGGCCTTGCTGACCCAAGAGGTGCCCACCATCGTGGTCCACTTCTCCAGCAAGGACACCAGCCGCGAGGGCTACGAGACCAGCGGCGCGCCCTCCGATGTCAAGTCGTTCCTGGAGCGCTACCAGTCCAGGATCGAACCGGGCCTCCTGCTGATCCACGCCAAGCGGCACAAGGACAAGAACCGGGGCGTGGACCTCTGGCACATCCGCCTGAACCTGACCTCGGACATGGGCAAGTTCTACGCGGTCGGCGAAGGCTGGGGCATGAAGCACGCCACGAGCCTGGCCGTCGACAAGCTCGAGCGTGAGGTGCGCCGGGCCAAGGAGGAGATGCTCGAGCATCCCAGCCGGGAGTACATCGAGGACCTGCTCTACTGACGCTCCCCGCGCCTCTTCGCGCGCCGCTTCCCGCTGGGCCGAGCCGCAAGGCCTTTCCCAACGGGAGGCTTGGCCGGCACGATGGCTGCCGCCGGCACCGAGTTCCTGCTCGTCCAGCTAGCTGCGCTCTTCCTGTTGGCCAAGGTCGGCGGTTACCTGGCATCGCTGGTCCGGATCCCCCCGCTGGTCGGCGAGGTGGTCGCCGGCGTGGCGGTGGCCAACACGATGCTCAACGACACGCTCCAGATCGCCGGCTCGGACGATCTGCTCTTCCTCTTCGCCGAGCTCGGCGTGGTCTTCCTGATCTTCACCGTCGGCCTGGAGACCGACCTCAAGGAGCTGCTCAAGGTCGGTGGCACGGCGGCCTGGACAGCCATCCTGGGGATCGTCATCCCGTTCGGTGCCGGCCTGGGTCTCTTCCTGGCCCTCGGGCACACCATGACCGCCAGCCTGTTCCTGGGCGTGGCGATGGTGGCCACCAGCGTCGGGATCACCGCTCGCGTCCTGGCCGAGATGGGCGCCCTGCAATCCAAGCCCGCCCGGATCATCCTGGGAGCCGCCGTGATCGACGACGTGCTCGGCCTGCTCCTGCTCACCCTGGTCTCGGTCATCGCCGTCCAGGGCGCCGTCTCCCCCGGGGAGGTCGGTGTGATCCTGCTCACCACGGGCGCGTTCTTCGTCGTGGCCATCCTGCTGGGGTTGGGCACCTTGTCGGTCACGATGCGGGGGGTCCGCACCGGTTCCGGCGGCCCGATGACCGCCTACCTGCGCCGGCCTGACTTCCTGATCGCCCTGGCCATCGGGCTGTGCCTGGCCTTGTCGGCCCTGGCTGTCGAGTTCGGCATGGCCGCCATCATCGGGGCCTTCGTGGCCGGCCTGCTCATCACCGCGGGGACCGGGGGCACGCCGTCGGGAGCTCACGGGGAAAGCGGTATCGAGCACGGCATGGAGACGATCACGCAGTTCCTCTCCCCGTTCTTCTTCATCTACATCGGCCTCCAGGTCGACATCGCGGTCCTGGGCTCCACCGCCTGGTTGATCCTGGGCGTGACCCTGCTGGCGATCGTGACCAAGCTGGTCGGTTGCGCCATCGGTTCCTGGGGGGAAGGCAAGGACACCGCTCTGGCCGTTGGCCTGGGGATGACGCCCCGTGGCGAGGTCGGGATCATCGTGGCTCTCCTCGGCCTCCAACTGGGGATCGTCGGACAGGAGGTCTACGGTGTGGTGGTGATGATGAGCGTGCTGACCACGGTCATCGCCCCGCCCTTGCTGACCTGGGCCATGCGCAGGGTGGAGGACGCCGAGATCGGGGAGCCGGAACCGGTGGGCCACCTGGGCTGATCGCTCAGCGCGAGCGCGGGGACTCGCCGGGCTTCCAGACCACGTGGACCTCAGCCCCGGCATCAGCGATGCCCTTGCCAAGGTCCGTCTCGTCGGCCTTCTGCAGGATGTCGAAGGCGATCGAGGAGAAGTAGACCTCGCTGATCTCCTGCTGGTCGACCAGCTTGACGATGACCTCGGAGGGCCAGCCTTCGAGGATCTCGGTGTCGACGATGCCGGTGATCTCCTCGGCCAGCTTGCGGTGCCGCTTCAGGATGATCTTCCCCATCTTGGCGAAGTGCTCGTCGAGGTCCTCCGGACCGTGGACGTCGACGGTCTCCGTCTCCAGGAAGTGCGACTGGTTGAGGTAGACCAGTAGCAACGGGCGCTCGATCTCCTTGGCGCGTTCGGCGGCTTCACGCACAGCTTGCTCGCAGGCCACGGTACCGATGGTGACGGCGACGATCAATCAGA
>CAYXGD010000220.1:0-3945 GCA_964464425.1 uncultured Thermoplasmatales archaeon | reverse complement strand
CGTCACCGGCGAGATGGCCATCCCCGACCGGCCCCAGGCCGACACGTTCTATGGGTTCGACCAGCAGATCCGTGGCACCAGCGACGAGGCAGCCGGCGGGCCTGGGTGACCGCCACCGCGGACGACAGAACCCTTATCAGCTCCCGCCGGGACTCCCGGGCATGCGTTGGAGAGGCATCGCCCTGACCGTCGTCCTGCTGACCACCGGGCTGGCAGGATGCATCGGCGACCAGGGCACCGACGACCTGGAGGCCCAGCAGGTCCCAGACGACCTGCCGACCGCGCCGAGCTTCCTCGACCCGCTGCCCTTGCCGCAGGACAAAGGGGCCGCCGAACCCAACATCGCGGTGCTCGACGACGGCACGCTGTTCCTGACCGCGCCGGTCGGGGACGCAGAGCAACCCAACGTGCACGAGGGCGCGGCGTGGCTCTGGCGGTCGACCGACGGGGGTCAGACGTGGGAGGTGCTGCGCGACCCGTGGATCGGGGAGGAGGACGCGATCCCGGATGCCTCGCCGTTCGATGGCGCCTTCTGCTCGTGCGATGCCGATGTCGTCACCAGCCCCGACGGATGGGTCTACTACACCGACTGGTGGATCGCCGGTTTCCTCGGACCGGGCAACTACCTGGTGGAGGCCAGCCCCGATGGCGGCGAGACGTGGCAGAAGATGCCGGTCACCATCCCGCACGCCAGCAGCGTGGACCGCCAGTGGTTGGTCGCCGGCGAGGACGGCTTCGTCGGCCTGTTCTACAGCTACTTCGGGACCGTGCCGGTCACCAGCGACCAGGCCGACACACCGGTCAACGGCCGGGCGATCCAGGCCGTGTTCAGCACCGACCACGGCCAGACCTGGAGCCCGCCGGTCGACGTCGTTTCGGCCACCCCCAGCGAGGCCTTCCAGATCGCCCATCCGCGCCTGACACCCGATGGCACCCTCGTCATGCCCTACGGCTACGTCGACACCCAAGAGGACTTCTTCACCGACCCGAGCAAGGTCAAGCTGGCCATCAGCACCGACCTGGGCCAGACCTGGGAACAGAGCACCGTGGCCGAGGCCCCAGAAGGCTTCGACAACCTCTGGGCCGTCCAGGGGGCCGTCGACGAGGCCGGCACGATCCATGTCGCCTGGGCGGCACGCACCGGCGAGACCATGACCGTCTTCCACGCCGAGAGCCGAGATGCAGGCCTCACGTGGACCGAGCCGACGGCCCTCCGCGCTGAGGGTCTCAACTTCCTGCCGTGGGTCGCCGCCCGAGGCGACGGCCAGGTCGCCGTCGGCTGGTACGGCGGGGACGCCACCGGGGATCCCACCGAGGCCGGTGACGACGCGACCTGGTACGCCTACATCGCCGAGCGGCCCGATACCGGGTCGGCGTTCGCCGTCGACCAGGTCGACCCCGTGCCGGTGATGGAGGGCCCCTTGTGCCCCAAGGGCGCCTCGTGCGCCGAGGATCGCGAGCTCCTGGACTACGTCAGCCTCGTCTACGGGCCCGACGGCGAGCTACACTACACCTTCGCCCGATCGGACACGGTGCTCGGCCAGGGAGCACCTACCGCGCTGGTCCACCACACGAGCGAGGTCCCCGAGGCCGCCGCGCGGTAGGCCAACACCTCCCGCCGCTGCACGGTCCCGACGCCTTCTTGGGCCAAGCCCGCTTTGCCGGCTTGATGCGCGCTTGGCTCGTCGCCGTTGCCCTCCTCGCCGCCCCCCTGGCAGGCTGCACAGACACCGGTGGTGACGGTTCGCTGGACGGTGCTCCGAAGAGCCTCGAGCTCACCAGCCCGACCATCCAGGCCGGTGAGCCGATCCCGCAGGAGCACGCGTGCGATGGCCCCAACCGGTCCCCGGCCCTGGACGTCACCAACCTCCCCGGCGGCACCGAGAGCGTGGTCCTCATCGTCGACGATCCCGACGCGCCAGGCATCATCTTCACCCACTGGACGGTCTGGAACCTGACCGCCTCGGGTGGCGTGGTCAGCGTCCCCGAAGGCAGCGTCCCGGCCCACGCCGTCCAGGGGAAGAACAGCGCCGGCGAGGTCGGCTACACAGGACCGTGCCCACCCCGGGACGACGGGCCGCACACCTACCGGTTCAAGGCCTACGCCATCGACAAGGCCATCGACCTGGACCGCGGGAACCAACGCAGCAACCTCGAGAGCCAGATGCGAGATCACGTGCTGGCCTGGGGCGAGCTGACCGCTCCCTACGATCGGCCCGAAGAGAGCACCTGATCGGCGGTCCGAGGGTCACGCTTCGACGCGCCGGTCGTGGCGCATCTCCTTGAGCTCCCGGATCCGGTCCCGGAGCTCGGCGGCAGCCTCGAACTCCAGCCGCTCGGCGTGCTCCTGCATCCGGCGCTCCAAGGCGCCGATCAGCTCGTCTAGCTCCTCGTCGGGCATCTCGACCCCGCCCTCGCCCTGGGTGAGCAGCTCGGCTTCCTCCTCGAAGAGGCTGGCCTGCCCCTGGCGACCGTGCGGGAGCGGGAAGCTCGAGCCCTGCCGGCTGGATCTGGCGCTCTCCGGCGTGATGCCGTGCTCCTCGTTGTAGGCCTGCTGGATCTCCCGCCGACGGCGGGTCTCCTCGATGGCGTTCTCCAGGGCCGGGGTCATCTCGTCGGCGTAGAGGATGACCTCGCCCATCACGTTGCGCGCGGCCCGGCCCATGGTCTGGATCAGGCTGGTCTCCGAGCGCAGGTAACCGGCCCGGTCGGCGTCGAGGATGGCCACCAGGCCGACCTCGGGCAGATCGAGCCCCTCCCGGAGCAGGTTGATCCCGACCAGGACGTCGAAGGCCCCCTTCTGCAGGCCTTCCAGCAGCTCGACCCGGTCCATGGTGTCCACGTCCGAGTGGATGTAGCGTACCCGGACCCCGGCATCCCGGTAGTACTGGGTGAGCTCCTCGGCCATCCGCTTGGTCAAGGTGGTCACCAGGACCCGCTCGTCGCGCTCGGCCCGCTTCCGGATCTCGGCCAGCAGGTCGTCGACCTGGTCCCCTGCCGGGCGCACGTCCATCTCCGGGTCGATCAGGCCGGTAGGCCGGACGATCTGCTCGACGACCTGCCCGCTGACCTCGACCTCGTGGTCACCTGGCGTGGCCGAGACGAAGACGATCTGCGGCACCCGATCGTCGAACTCCTCCCAGGTCAACGGCCGGTTATCCAGGGCGCACGGGAGCCGGAACCCGTGCTCGACCAGGGTCTCCTTGCGGGACCGGTCGCCCTTGTACATCCCGCCGACCTGGGGCACGCCGACGTGGCTCTCATCCATGAAGCACAGGAAGTCGTCAGGGAAGTGGTCCAGCAGGGTGTGGGGCGGCTGGCCGACCTGGCGCCCGTCGAAGTGCCGTGAGTAGTTCTCGATCCCGTTGCAGTACCCGATCTCCCGCATCATCTCCAGGTCCAGCCGGGTCCGGTTCTCCAGGCGTTGGGCCTCAAGCTCCTTGCCTTGGCGGCGCAGCTCGGCCAAGCGCTCCTCGAGCTCGTCCTCGATGCCCTGGATGATGCGCTCCCGCTCCTCCTCCGGGGTCACGAAGTGGCGGGCCGGCGGGATGGCCAGCTCGTCGACCTGGTCCAGGACCTTGCCTGTCAAGGGATCGATCAAGGCCAAGGCGTCGACCTGGTCGCCCCAGAACTCGACCCGCCAGACCGTCTCGCCGTCGGCGCTGGCCACGTCCACCGTGTCCCCGCGGGCCCGGAAGGTGCCGGGCTTGAGGTCCATCTCGTTGCGGTCGTAGAGGATGTGGACCAGGTCGGCCAGCAGGGCCTCGCGGCCGTAGGTCTCGCCGGTCTGGAGGAAGATGTGCTGCGATCGGTACTCCTCTGGGTTGCCCAGGCCGTAGATGCAGGAGACGCTGGCCACCACGATCACGTCGTCGCGCATGGCCAGGGCTTGGGTGGCCGAGTGGCGGTACTGCTCGATCTGCTCGTTGATGCCGGTCTCCTTGT
>CAYXGD010000219.1:0-3948 GCA_964464425.1 uncultured Thermoplasmatales archaeon | reverse complement strand
GGAGGGATGGCGAGGTAAGGACGACCCCCATTTAATCGTTTGGGGCCGGGGAGGACCCCCCATAGCGCTCGCGACACCCGCCGACGGGACCCGGCCAGGGACTGGAAGGGCACCGCATCAGGCCCGGTTGTCACCGTCGGTTGGTTCCGATGGGTTATGGGGTCGTGATGGAAGCACCTGGTTGTATGGCCGCCGGTCAGATGGACGCCACACCCGACCAGGGAGCCAGTGGGTCCTCCCAACGCAAGGTCATGAGCTTCGAGACCGCCCCCGAACCCTCCGAGGAACCCGGACCGCTGCACGAGCCCGAGGAGGCCGTGCACAAGGAGCGGCCCACAGGGCTGCTGACGGTGGCGGCCATCGTCCTGTCCCTGGCGATCGCGGTCCCGACCATCCTGTTGGTCGAGGTCCCCCTGTCCACGGTCGAGCAGGTCGTGTACATCGCCGTGGCCACCGTCGTCCTGATGCTCGGCCTCCTGCCGATGCGCTGGGGCTGGTACGTCATGGCGGCTGTGACCGTGGCCTTCTTCGGCCTCAACCTCTACAACCTGATCACCGACGCCGAGGTCTTCCGGTTCTACAACGGCTCCCAGCAAGCGTTCGCGATCCTCTACCCCGGCATCGGGGTCGTGGTCGGCGGCGCCATGCAGGGGCTCTACCGGTTGATCGGCGGGGAGTAGGGCTCGGCCAGGAGGCGCCCATACTTTCGGTGGGACAGTCACAACCTTCAAGATACCTGGGCGCCCATGGTTACCTGAGGTCCCCATGGATCACACGGCCTGGGTCGTCGACTGGAACCCCGATTTCGAGGAGGACCTCTCGATCAAGCGCGATGTCCTCCGGGCGCTCCAAGACCCACCTGTCATGCGAACCATCGCCCGCCTGACCGAGCAGGCCATCCACGAGGCCGTCGACGACGGGCTTGAGACCGAGCACCTGGTCTGGTTGGACACCCGGGGCAACTACGCCTTCTTCGTACGCGTCTGGTACGAGGCCTCCGAGGAGAAGGCCTTCATCATCATCGAGGAGAACGATCTCGGGGACATCGGCTTCCTCCTCCTCGAGGACCACGACTGCGCCACCTACGGCTCCACGCCGGACATCCTCAAGGTCGAGTTCCGCGACCCGGAGACCCTGGGCGTCTCCCGCTGACCCGCCGCACCTGGACGCTCCGGGCGAACGTATTTCTTAGGTTGGCCAGCATCCGCTCTGTGTGCCTGTTCGAGACGTTGTGATCATCGGGTCAGGGCCAGCCGGCCTGACAGCGGCGCTGTACGCCGCGCGAGCCAACCTTGACGTCCTCTGCATCGCCGGTTACGAGGCCGGCGGCCAGCTCATGCTCACCACCGACGTGGAGAACTACCCCGGGTTCCCCGAGGGGATCCAGGGTCCCGAGCTGATGGAACGCTTCCGCAAGCAAGCCGAGCGGTTCGGCACCGGGTTCATCGACCGGGACGCCACGGCCGTGGACACGGACCAGCGCCCCTTCACGGTCGAGGTCGAGGGGGAGGTCGTCGAGGCCCGCTCGATCATCGTGGCCACCGGCGCCGATGCCAAGTGGCTTGGCCTCCCGAACGAGGAGGACTTCCGCGGCCGGGGCCTGTCCACCTGCGCGACGTGCGACGGTGCGTTCTTCAAGGACAAGGAGGTCGTCGTGGTCGGGGGCGGGGACTCGGCCATGGAGGAGGCCCTCTTCCTCACGAAGTTCGCCGATAAGGTCACCATCGCCCACCGCCGCGACGAGTTCCGCGCCTCCAAGATCATGCAGGACCGCGTCTTCGACCACGACAAGATCGACGTCCTCTGGAACACGGAGGTCATCGAGTACCTCGGCGACGGGCACATCGAAGGGGTCAAGCTGATCGAGCACCCCGAGGGCAAGCCGAAGGAGACCATCCCCGAGGACGACTGGGATCGCCCCGGCGAGCATGGCGGGAAGACCTACGAGTTCGAGACCGACGGCGTCTTCATCGCCATCGGGCACACGCCGAACACGGACATCTTCCAGGGCCAGATCGAGCTCGATCAGAAGGGCTACCTCCAGGTCCAGGACCGGACCCGGACGAGCGCCGAGGGCGTCTTCGCCTGCGGCGACGTGCACGACACCCATTACCGGCAAGCGGTGACCGCCTCCGGCATGGGCTGCATGGCCGCCATGGACTGCGAGAAGTGGCTGGAGGCCCAGGAGGACTGAACCTTGGCCCGGCCCGGATGGGGGGCCACCGTGACGATCGCCGGCCTGCTGGTCCTGGTGGGGCTGGGACCCATGAGCACGGCGCACAACCCTGCGCTGACCGTCTACGAGCCAGCGTCCTTGGGCGACGGCTTGCTGGTCCTCGGTGAGGAGGGCACCGCGGCCCACCTGACCCTCGAGGGCCAGGAGCGCTGGTCCACCCAGTTGGGTGTCCAGATCGTCCAGGCCCCAGCCACCGGCCACGGGCTGGGCGTGACCTACGCCCGCAACCTCACCACGTTGGAGAGCCAAGCTATCGCCTTCGACGAGGAGGGGGTCGCCTGGCGCACCGACCTCGGCCAACGGTCGACGGTCGGCTGGGTGGTCCCGGCCGAGGACGGGTTCGCCGCGATCAGCGGCGAGGGCAACCTGACCCTCCTCGATGACGAGGGCCAGGTGACCGTCCGGCACGACCTTGCGATCCAGCCGGTGACGTACCCCGCCGCTCACCCGGAGAGCGGCTGGATCCTGGCTGACCGGCAGGGCAACCTGGCCGTCGTCGACGCCCGAGGCCAGGTCGTGGCCGAGACCGATCTCGGTGTCCGGGCCTGGACCGTGACCACCGGCGCCCAGCGGATCCTCGTCGGGCATGGCTCCGTGCCCGACCGGGTCGCTGGGCTGGTCGCGCTGAGCCCGGACCTCGATGAGCTCTGGCGCCAGGACGTCCCGGGCTTCCGCACCGCCGGGATCGCCTTGCTCGACGACGGCCGGTTCGCCTTCGGCACCTACCGCTCCCAGGGCGCCCACGTCGCCGTCCTGACCACCGACGGCCAGGTGAGCTGGCAGAAGGGCCTGGGCGGCAACACGGCAGCAGCAGCGGCTACCGATGGGCAGCACCTGTTCATCACGACCAACGGCGGCGTCCAAGCCATGGACGCCCAGGGTGCCGACCGTTGGCAGGCCGAGCTGTCGCCCCGGCTGACCGCCGCGACCGTGACCGACGGCCTCGTGCTGCCCTCCGGCGCCGAGAACCGGCTGGTCGCGCTCGACGCGGGGACCGGGCAGGTGGCCTGGACCTGGGACGACGGGGTCCGCGAGGTCCCCTGGACCGACGAGACCCTGACGCCCCAGGAGACCGGCACCGGCCCGGGCAGCTCCGAAGAGCCATCGGGGACCCCCCTGGGCCCCGCTGCAACCCTGCTGGCCCTGGCCGGCGTGGCGCTCCTCCGCGCCCGGCGTTGACCGGGCGTGGACGTCGCCGGCCCGGGTCGGCGGCATCTTCAAATGGGCCTCCCCAGTTGGCGCGTTGATCCCCATGACCAAGCTCGGTTTCGTCGGTGCCGGCCAGGTCGGCGCCTCGACCGCTTTCTCGTGCCTGCACCTGATCCAGCCAGAGGCCATCTCGCTCGTGGACATCCAGGAGGACATGGCCATCGGCCAGAGCCTGGACCTGGCAGCCGCCGCCGCGGGCCTCGACTACTTCCCCGAGGTCCAAGCCGGCAGCGACTACGAGATCCTGGACGACGCCGATGTCGTCATCACCACCGCTGGGATCCCCCGTAAGCCCGGCATGGACCGCCTGGACCTGCTGAACAAGAACATCGGCATCATGGACGACGTGGTCAGCCAGACCTTCGAGCACGCGCCGGACGCCCACCTCCTGGTGGTGGCCAACCCGGTCGACATCCTGACCTACGCGGCCTGGCAGCTCAGCGACCTGCCCCGCAACCGGGTCTTCGGGATGGGCTCCTGGCACGACTCGATCCGCCTGCGCT
>CAYXGD010000218.1:0-3954 GCA_964464425.1 uncultured Thermoplasmatales archaeon | reverse complement strand
AGAGCGGCTGTCTTGTAAACAGTTGGTCGAGGGTTCGAATCCCTCCGGTGGCTTCCTAAGGCCCTGGCCCACCAAGTCGCAGCCAGGCCAGGGCCTGAGGAGAGGCCGAACGGGGACCACCGGACCGGCGTTCGGCCGGATCCAGAGGCTGGACGACGCTGGAACACCGGCCTCTGGCGGTCGAGGCCCATGGATCGGCGACGGCCCATGGGAACCGTGCCGAACTCGATCAGCGGGGAGACAGACAAGGCCCGCGAGCTGACGGTCCTAGGGGCTGCGGCTTAACGACTCGGCCGGACCCAGAGGCCGGGCGAACCTGGACCCCGATGCGGTCTGCCACATGATCCCGGATAGCGGAGCCAGCCCGGCCACCGATCCCGGACAACACCTAACCTCTCCAGCCCGCGCTCTCGCCCATGCGCCTGGCCATGCTCGCCGTCCTGGTCGCCGCCCAGCTCCTGCCCGTGGCCCACCTGACCGTCGACGTCACCGGACCGCCACCCGTGCGAGCGGGCCAGCGGGTCGTCCAAGCGGGCACCGTGCAACTCCACGGGCCGGCCGACCCGATGCCTGGCCTAGCCGGGGAGGTCGACCTCTCCATGGACGCCCCCGACGCAGCTGGATGCCGCCTGTCGCCGACCTCAGGCCGGCTGGACCCCGCCACGGGGCGCCTGCCGTTCGAGGTGATCTGTCGGCCCCAGGCCCCCGGCGACCACCCCCTCGAGGTGCTCGCCGAGGCGACCCCGTACGAGCCGGCGACGTGGAACGGCACGCTGATCGTCCATCCCGACCGGCTGGCCGGGCAGCTGTCCGTGGGCGAGGTCGATGGGTTCGACGTCCCGCTGCACCTCGAGCTCCAGCCAGAGCACCTGGACCTGGCCCCCGTGAACCTCACGTGGACCAGCGAGCTGGCCGGCACCCCGTTGGCCTTCCAGGCGACCGACGGGCCGGTCCAAGCCTCGGCTGGGCTCACTCGCGAGCATCGGTGGACCGCGCGCCACGGCCCCGGGACCTACACGCTGACCTTGGTCGCCGAGGGCCCGCTGACCGACCCCTGGGCCACCCAGGCCGAGATCGTCGTCCCTTCGCCACCCCGGAACGGGAGCCTGCTCCTCGACCTCACCGTGACCGGGCCCGGGCCGACCGTCGCGCTCACGGGCGACAGCGTCAACGACGACGGCAAGCACAAACGCCCCGGGGACGAGCTGATCACCCGCCTGGACGCCACCCACACCGACACGTTGGAGGTCCGGGTCCTCCGCCCGGTCGGGGACCGGACCGTCCAACTCGCCAACAGGACCCTCCAGGTGGGCCCCGACGGCGAGGCCGAGCACCGGTTCAGCCACCCTTACCTGCCTGCTGGACCCTTGGTCGTCCAGGCCCAAGCCGGGAACACCAGCGTCGCCCGCACCGCAGAGATCCAGGACGTGCCCACCTCGGCCACGGTCACCGGACCCGCCTCGATCCCCGGCGACGGCCGCGCCGTGCCGCTGACGGCCCGGTTCAACGACCCGAACCTCGGCTCGACCCCGCAGGACCCCGGGCCTGTCTGGGGCCTGCCCGACATCCGTTGGACCGTCTTCCGCGGCACCCAACCCGCCCCCGGCTGGAACGTGAGCCTCGGCCCGTTCGCCGGTGGACCCGAGGGCATCGCCGAGCTCTCCCGGTTGGCCTGGCCAAGCGGCGCCCCCTGGGCCGAGGTCCAGGCGGGCCAGGCCACGGTCGAGGCCGGCCTGGAGCCGCCGGCCGACGTCGATCCCGGGACCTACCGCCTGTCCCTCTACGACCCGGACGGGGACCGCATCGGCGGCCACACCTTGGAGGTCGAGCCGGTCCCCAGGATCGACCTCACCGGGGGGACCCCGGTGCCCACGGAGGGCTGGCCGGTGAACCTCACCGTCAGCGACCCCCGGCCCGGCCTCGAGATCAACCTGACCCTCCGGGCTGACGGCCGATCCCTTGGGCCGGTGAACCTGACCGGTCCGGCGGCGACCGTGCTCCCCCTGGCGAGCACGTTGCCCGCCGGCACGTCCCTGGTCGCCGAGGCGTGGGCGACCTGGCCCGGGCGACCGGCGGCTCAAGGGCCCGATGCCCGGTTGGTGGCCACGGTCCCAGCGCTCCCACCTCGGTTGGACATCCAGGCAAGCGTCGACGGGGTCCCCCTCCCGCTCCCGTTGGCCGTCCACCCGGCCGGCGAGCACGAGATCGTCCTCCACCCAGGTACGATCGACCCCAACGGCGACCCCGTCGAGCTCACCGCGAAGGTGACCGCTCCCGACGGCAAGCTGGCCACCTGGGAGACGACCGTCGACGATCGCGTCATCCTCCAGGTCCCCCGGGACCAACCCGCGGGTCGCTACATCGTCGCGCTGACCGCCACGACCCCGATCGACGAGCCCGTCGTGAGCCACGTCCCCGTCGACGTCGCCCCGGTCACACGGCTGGCCGTCCAAGGCCCCGAGGCAGCGACCCTCGAGACCACGACCACCGAGAACCTCCCGATCACGGTGACCAACACCGGGACCACCCCCTTGCAAGGCCTGGTGGCCGACCTGCGCGGGCCCCCTGGCCTGACCGGGAGGATCGGGCTCCCCGGCGAGGACCGGGTCAGCCTCGGCGAGGTGCTGCCTGTGGGGCTAGCCCCAGGTGGTTCGGCGGAGGTCGTCCTCGAGCTCGTCCCCGACGAGGTGGTCCCCGGCGACCACGAGGCCCGGCTGACCATCGCCGGGGTGATCCCCTGAGCCGGAGCCTGCCGACCTGGCTCCTGATGGCCAGCTTGCTGGTCTCGCCGACCACCCTCGGGCTCGGCCTCGTCGAGGACACGACGACCGAGGGGAACCGCAAGATCCGGGTCGCCCTGGACCAGGGGGACCTCGAGGCCCGGAGGCTCTCAGGCACGATCCGCGCCGGCGGTGAACCGATCCCCGAGGCCTGGGAGACGATCGGCGGCCCGCCCGAGCCATGGGCTGGCTTCGACCGGACCGTGGTCCTCATCCTCGATGGGACCGGCCGGGTGATGCTGGCCGACGATGCCAGCGGCCTGGTCCTCGAGATCGACCAGCCGGCGCACGATGACGCATCGACCGAGCAGGCACCCCCGGACCGGTCAGGACCACCGACGAGACCCAACGAGACCCTTCCCTCGGGTAGCTCGAACGCCTCCCCGCCGCCACCCCAGGTGACCGGTCGAGCTCCGGTGACCGATGACGTGATCCCCGGTGCATCGCCCACGGGCACGGCTCACGCTCCCAGCGAGGACGGAGCTTCGGGAGGGATCGACCCGCTGCTGGTCGGTCTCGTGGTCGCCCTCGGCCTTGTCGCGCTGGCGCCTGCAGCGGCTGGCCCCCTCCGGCGCCGGCTCTGGCAGGTGCGCTCGGTGGCGTGGCGGTTCTGGCGACGTCACCGGCGCCGGGGGCCCCGAAAACCCTAAACGCTCCTGACGTGGATTGCGGAGGGAGGCGAGGCTATGACAGCGACCCGAGGGAAGGCGATCACGCTTGGCGTCCTCCTGCTCCTATCCGTGCTCCCCCTGACGCTTGCGTCTGCTCAGGATGTCGAGGACACCGGCGCCTTCGGTACCGCCGGCGAGGTGGTGGCTGGCACCACCGGACCGGTCGACGAGATCGTGACCCCGACCAGCGGCGCGCCCTCGTTCGTCCTCCAGGGCGGCGAGCTCCGCGTCGAGCTCGCCATCGACGCCGAGCCGACCGACGCCATCGAACAGATCACCCTGGCGCCCTCATACGGAGGCGGGCCGACGGTGACGATGGACGTCGTCCAACATCCCGAGGGTCCCAGCGAGCGCTGGGAAGGCCCCTACGCGCGCCAGGTCCACCCCCTGACCGGCACCGTGCCCGAGGACACACCACCCGGCCTCTACGACATCGAGGTCGAGCACGTCGACGACACGGCCCGCCGGGCCGTCCAGGTCTACGACGCCTGGCCCGAGGAGCC
>CAYXGD010000217.1:0-3954 GCA_964464425.1 uncultured Thermoplasmatales archaeon | reverse complement strand
TCTGGACCACGGTGGCCAGGTGGCGCATGCTGGGCAGCTCGCCCGGGTGCTCGGGCAGGCTGCCGGTCGGCTGGGAGAGCTCGATGACGCGTTCGACGTCGTTGATCTCGCTGGAGGTCCCGTCCTCGTGCCACTCGGTGACCACGCGGTCGAACTCGTCGACCAGGTCCAGCAGGCCCAGGCCCGGGTCGAACTCGATGTGCTTGCCCGGCTGGTAGCGCTCGAAGAAGAAGCGCAGGACCTCTGGCGGGGTGACCTCGAGGACGTCCTCGGCGGCCACGCCGGTCCCGGCCGAGCTGGCCATGGCGCCCTGGCCCTTGACGTGCAGCCACTCGTAGACCGTGTGGTGCGGGGGCTCGATGTCGAAGACCTGCCGAGCGATGGGCTGCCCGGTGTCCCAGCTCCCGCCGGCGCTGGCGTGGTCCTTCCCGAAGGCCTCGAAGGTCACGCCCAGGAAGCTCCAACGGGCCGGCCAGTCCACGCGCCACGGCAGCTTGCCGATCCCCGGTTCCCGGATGTCCACCGAGGCCTCGTGGTCGCAGGTCTTGCACCGGTACTCGATCTCCGGGTACTCGTAGAGCAGGGCCTGCACGTCGTTGATCCGGCCGCACGCCTGGCAGCGCACGTTCAGGGGGATCCATCCGTCGGGCAGGTCCCGGCCGCTGACCTCCTCGAGGATGCTGCGGATCGTGGGCGCGTTGTCCATGGCGGCCACGATGCTGTCGGTGTAGGTCCCATCCTCGTACATCTCGTGGGCCAGGCGGACCTCGGGATCGATCCCCAGGTGGTCCAGGGCGCCCAGGAAGGGCTCGAGGAAGTGGTGCGCGTAGCTCTCGTGGTCACCGCACGGGCACGGGATGGCCGACAGCGGCTTGCCCACGTGCTCCTCGTAATCGATGTCCGGGTGGTCCTCGAGGAACGGGTAGACCTTGCGCAGAGGATCGTAGGTATCCCCCACGTAGACGAGCGTCGAGCGGCCGCCGGCGTCGAGCAGCGCTCGGTGGACGCTCTCGGTGGTCATCACCTCGCGCAGGTTCCCCACGTGGATGGGTCCCGAGGGGGTGATCCCGGTGGCCAGCACGTGCTCATCACCGCGCTCGAGCAGGTCCTCGGCCAGGACATCGGCCCAATGCATCAGGTCCGCAACGGGCCTCCTGCTTAGAGTTTTCGTGGCCGTCGGGGTCAGCTGGCAGCCATCGGCCCCTGGGCTGGCCGCCGAGTCTCGCAGGGTTCGAGCCGAGCGATCGGCCGGGTCTGGTAGCTCTGCCGGGCCCCCGGCTACCAGGGGATCGGTGACCGGTCGCGCCAGAACCTACCGGCGGGGGACCCGGGCTTGAACCGGGCCAGCCACACCGGGGTCGCGGCGCCCTGCTCGACGCTCCGGTGGGCCCCCTGGCCGCCCATCTCGGTGCGCACCCAGCCCGGGCAGACGCTGTTGGCCATCAGGCCCTGGTCGTGGTACTGGGCGTGCAGGTTCACGGTCAGCGCGTTCACGCCGGCTTTGGAGACCGCGTAGGGGAGGTGGCTGGTCATCATGCCCTCCCCGAAGGAGCCGGCGCCGCTGGAGAGGTTGACCACGCGGGGGCCATCGGTGGCCAGGAGCAGGGGCAGCAGGGCCCGGGTGACGGCCAGGGTCCCGCGGAGGTTCGTGTCCAGGGTCTCGTCGATCTCCTCGAGGGGGATCTTGGCCACGGGCCCGCGAGGCCCGATGATGCCGGCGTTGTTCACCAGGATGTGGAGGTGGCCGGTCTCCTCCTCGACGCGCCGGGCGGCTTCCTGGATCTGGGCGTCATCGGTCACGTCGAGCGCCAGGGCCCGCTGGTCGTCGGCGGTGACCTTGGCCGGGTTCCGGGCACCGGCGTAGACCGTGGCCCCAAGCTCGGTGAGGCTGGCAGCGATCTGCTCGCCGATCCCCCGGTTGGCACCGGTGACCAGGGCTACCTGGCCGTCGAGCGTCTCGTGGATCTCTGCCCGCCCCCGGGATGGCATGGTCCCGCAAGCGGTCGGGCATGGGAAAGACCTACCGGGTCGTCCTCGTCGATCGAGCCCGTCCCCGAGAACCGGTTCGCGGGGCCCGATGGCCGTGCGGGGGCGGGTGCCAGCGGAGCGGTCGCTGGGTGGTCGTCAGGATGCGACCGGTCGACGGTGGCCGGGATCACCGGGCTAGAAACAACCGCTGCCGGGGCTGCACTGCCAGTTGAAGACGATGGTCGTGACAGCGGTGAACAGCGCGAAGGCGATGACGAAGCGGGGATCGAGGTGGATGGCGCTCTCCTCCTCCGCCTCGAAGTACCGGATCAGACCGGCAGCTTGCTGGAAGCCCGCGCCAGACTCCTGCTTCTTGGCCATCAGGCTAGGACACATCGGCCTGGTAGATAAGCGCTTCCCCTTGGGGGTCGAGGGACGCCCGCCGAAGGCGCTTGACCGGCCGAGCCGAAACCCCTATCCTACCGCCTCGGGTTCGGCCCGGCGTGACCGAGAAGCGCAGCTTGGCCCTGGTCGTGCTCCTCTTAGCCCCTCTGGCCGTGACGCCCGTCGGCCAGGCCCAGACCGACCTGACCCTCACCGATCCTGTCAGCGTGACCGCGCTGGCCGTGGCCAGGACCGAGAGCGGCGAGCAGGTGGGGGCGCACGCCACCATCTCGGTCAGCGTGGCGACCAACGGGTCCGGCCACGTGTTCATCGACACCCGGCCCCTGACCGGGACCGACATGCAGGGCTCGGCCAGGATCGCCGCTCGTGTGGCCAGCAGCGTCACCGGGTACGCGATGGAGACCCACGACTTCTTCTTCGTCGTCCGCGCCCAGTCCCCGATCATCGCCGGCCCCTCGGCCGGTGGGATCATGACCGCGGCCACGGTCGCGGCCCTGGAGAACGCCCACCTCGGTGACTCCCAGGACCCTTGGGAGATGGACCCGCAGGTCATGGGCACGGGCACCATCGGACCGGATGGGTCGATCGGCCCCGTGGGCGGCATCCCGACCAAGGCCAGGGAGGCAGCCAGCCAAGGTGCCGGCCTCTTCCTCGTCCCCGAGGGCCAGGGGAACCTCACCCCCCGCCAGGTCCAGGGAGGGCTGGTCGTCGAGGGCGAGGAGATCGAGATGAGCCGGTACTGCCAGGAGGAGCTCGGGATCCGTTGCGTCGAGGTCGGCAGGATCGAGGACATGGTCCGGGCCATGACCGGCCACCGGTTCATCCAGGACGAGGTCGGCCGGACCCCCAGCTCGGCCGACTACGAGGAGACCCTGGCCCCGCTGTCCCACGACCTCATCGATCAGGCAGCCAGCTACCGGGGGACCTGGGACGAGCTCAACGCCTCGGACCTCCGCCCTGAGGCCCGCCAGGTCGTCGAGGAGGCCCTGATCCAGGCCAACAACTTCACCCAGCGCGCCCAGCGCCACTGGGAGCAGGCCGAGTACTACAGCGCGGCCAGCAGAGCGTTCACCGCCTCGATCCACGGGACCCATGCCCAGCTCCTCTTCGGCTTCTTCCAGGAGGGACGCAGCCTCGACGTCGTCCAGGCCCGGATCGACGAGGCCAACCGGACCGTCGGCGAGGCCGAAGCGGCGGCTGCCGAGGCCGAGGTGACGGGCATGCACACCCTCTACACCGTCGGCGCGGCCCAGCAACGGGTCAGCGATGCCGAGGCCCGGGTCCGGGCTGCCCAGGAGCAGTTCAACCGCTCCACGGACCCGGCAGGTCTCGTGAGCACGCTCTTCGAGGTGGCCTGGGCCATGGAGCGGGCCGAGACGGTCCACTGGTGGCTGTCCCTCTCCGACGAGTTCGGGCCTGGCCCCGAGATCCCCGTCGACCTCGCGCAGTTGGCCGACGACTTCGTCCTGCTGGCCGACGAGATGGTCGTCTACGCCAGCCAGGTCCTCAACCTGCAGCAGGGCCCTGGCCGAGCCGTCGAGCAGCTCCAGCGGGCCAAGGCCGACCAGGAGCGTGGGTTCC
>CAYXGD010000216.1:0-3954 GCA_964464425.1 uncultured Thermoplasmatales archaeon | reverse complement strand
TGGGACGTTGTCCAAGCAGCGCAAGGACAAGAAGCACGTCCCCAACCGGGTGAAGGTCGGCTACCGAGGACCCAAGGAGGTCCGTGGTCTCCACCCATCCGGCTTCGAGGAGGTCCTGGTTCACAACACCGACGACCTCGACGGGATCGACCCCGACACGCAGGCTGCCCGGATCGCTTCCAAGGTCGGTGGCCGCAAGCGGGAGATGATCCTGGACGAGGCCGACGAGCTCGGGATCCGCATCCTCAACCCCGGGAGTGGTTCACGATGACCGATCTTCGCGTCCAGCGACGCATGGCCGCAGACCTGTTGAACTGTGGCGTCAACCGCGTCTGGATCGACGATCTTCACGCCGAGGATGTCGCCGCAGCGATCACGCGCGACGACGTCCGGCGCCTGATCAACCAGGGCGTCATCCAGAAGGGCAAGAAGGCCGGCACCTCGCGTGGCCGCGCCCGCAAGCGCACCGAGCAGAAGAAGAAGGGTCGCCAGCGCGGTCCCGGCAAGCGCCGGGGCGCCAAGGGCGCCCGCAACCCCAGCAAGCAGTCCTGGGTCCGGCGCATCCGCGCCATCCGGGACGAGCTCAAGACCCTGCGGGACGAGGACGTCATCGAGCCCAGCGAGTACCGGTACTACTACCGCCGGGCCAAGGGCGGCGTCTACAACTCCCGGGCCCACCTGCTCTCGCACATGAACGCCGACGGCGCGATCACCCAGGAGGACCTGGAGGCTCGCACCACGGCTCGGAAGGAGGGTGACCTCTGATGGCTCACGGACCCAGATACCACGTCAAGTTCCGCCGTCGCCGCGAGGGTCGCACCGACTACAAGAAGCGCCTGGCGCTCCTCAAGTCGGGTAAGACCCGTGCCGTGGTCCGCCGGCAGAACAACACCACCATCGTCCAGTTCATCGACTACGACCCCGAGGGCGACATCGTCCGCGCCCAGGCGACCTCCAGGGACCTGGAGAGCCAGGGCTACCAGGGGCACCCCGGCAACCTTCCCGCTGCCTTCCTGACCGGCCTCTTGGCCGGCAGCCGTGCAGCGGAGGCGGGCATCGAGGAGGCCGTGCTCGACATCGGCCCCCACAACCCGCAGCCGGAGACCGGCATCTTCGCCGCCCTCAAGGGCGTGATCGAGGCCGGCATCGACGTCCCTCACAGCGATCACATCCTGCCCGAGGACGAGCGGCTCACCGGGGAGCACATCTCCGACGAGGTCGCCGCGAACGTCGACGAGGTACGAACGAACATCCAGGAGGCTGAGAGCTGATGGCCAAGGATCCACGAGATCGAGACCTGTCCGCATGGAAGCCCCGTACGAAGCTCGGGGCCCTCGTCGAGGCCGGGGAGGTCACCAGCCTGCCTCAGGCCCTCGAGACCCGGCTACCCCTCAGGGAGCCGGAGATCGTCGATATCCTCGCCGCCAACCTCGAGGACGACGTCGTCGACGTCAACATGGTCCAGCGCATGACCGACTCCGGCCGCCGGGTCCGCTTCCGCGTCGACGCGGTCGTCGGCAACCGTGACGGCCTGGTCGGCCTCGGTCAGACCCGGGGTCGCGAGGTCGGTCCCACCATCCGACGGGCCATCGACAACGCCAAGCTGAACGTCATCCAGGTCCGACGCGGTGCAGGTTCCTGGGAGTCCGGTCCCGACGCGCCCCCGACCTCGATCCCCTTCAAGGTCACGGGCAAGTCCGGGAGCGTCGAGGTCTCCCTGGTCCCGGCACCGCAAGGTACCGGCCTGGCCGCCGGGGACGTCGCCAAGCAGGTCCTCCGCCTCGCCGGCATCGAGGACATCTGGTGCTTCACCCGCGGTCAGACCCGCACCACCATGAACTTCGCCAAGGCTACCTTCAACGCGCTCCAGGAAGCTTCCCGGATGCGCGTCCCGCCCCAGATCACCAGCAAGCTCAAGATGATCGAGGGGCCCATGGTCCGCCAGGCCGAAGAACAGGGCGCGGGCGAGGATGCAGAGGCTGAAGCGGCCGCCGCCGGAGGTGGCCAGTCGTGAGCCTGGGCGTCATCCGCGTGCGGGGTCGTCCGGAGCGCAGCGAGGAGCAGGAGCGCACGCTCCAGCACCTCCGCCTCCACGCGCCGAACCACGCGACGATCATCCCTGACGACGATGTCCACCGAGGCATGGTCCGTAAGGTCGAGCACTTCATCACGTACGGCGAACTCACCGAAGACGGCGTCCTCGGGCTCCTCCAGGAGCGCGGCAGGGCACCCGGCAACAAGCCCCTGACCGACGAGTACGTCGCCGAGCACACCGGCTTCAGCTCCCTCGAGGAGCTGTCCGAGGCCCTCGTCAGCGGCGAGGCCAGGCTCAACAAGCTGGACGGCATCAAACCCGTCTTCCGGCTCCACCCGCCCCGGGGTGGCTACGAGAACAACAACCGGCACTTCAACGAGGGCGGCACCCTCGGGTACCGGGGAGACGAGATCAACGCGCTCATCGAGCGCATGCTGTAGGTGACGACGATGGGAAAGAAAACCCAGAAGAAGCGCGGCAGCAAGACCCACGGCCGCGGGAAGAAGAAGGGCCGTGGGGCAGGCATCCGGGGCGGCCGAGGCAACGCAGGTAGCTTCGGGCACAAGTTCACGCACTTCTACCAGAAGTACGGCGAGCGCTACTTCGGGGGCCACGGGTTCACCCGGCCCCAGAAGGTGCTCGAGGAGACCGTGACCTGCAACGTCGGAGACCTGGACCGGTTGGTCGACAACCTGGATGACGACTTCGTCAGCCAGGAAGGCGACGTCACGGTCCTCGACCTCGACGCTGCCGGCATCGACAAGCTCCTCGGCGGCGGCAAGGTCCACCGGGCCGTCAAGGTCCGCGTAGCCGACACCACCGACAAGGCCCAGGAGAAGATTCAGGCCGAAGGTGGCACCATCGAGGTCCTCGAGACCGACGAGGACGAGGCGTCCGCCGAGGACGAGGATGAGGCCGACGACGCGTAGCCGTCGGCCGTGATTGAATCGACTAAATACAAAGAGCGGTTTGCCCCCCCAGGTCTGGTGCCCTGATGGCTGAGGAAAGGAAAAGTCTCCTCTACAAACTGGAGCCACTCATCAAGAAGTGGCCCGCTGTCACGAAGCCCGAGGGCCACGTCCATTTCCGGACCAAGCTCCTCTGGACCGTGGCGGTCGTTCTCACCTACTTCGTGTTAGGCAACGTCATCGTCTGGGGCATGTCCAGCCAGACGGTGGACATCTTCGCCCAGTTCCGGGCGATCCTGGCTGGTGCCTCCGGTAGCATCATCCACCTGGGCATCGGACCGATCGTGACCGGCGGCATCATCATGCAGCTGTTCGCCGGTGCGCAGATCTTCAACCTCGACCTGCAGGACCCCCAGGACAAGGCCATCTACCAGGGGACCCAGAAGATCATGGTCTGGTTGATGCTCTTCGTCTCGGGCGTCCCCCAGGTGTTCGGGTTCCTCGAGCCGAGCTCGGCCCTGATCAACATGGTCGGCACGGGCTGGGCTCGGGCCATCATCGCAGGCCAGATCGCCCTGGGTGGCTGGTTCATCATCCTGATGGACGAGATCATCTCGAAGTGGGGTCTGGGCTCCGGTGTCAGCCTGTTCATCGTCGCCGGGATCAGCCAGAGCCTGTTCACCGGGATGTTCAGCTGGCTGCCCAGCTTCCAGGGCCAACCCTTGGACCCGTTCCAGAACCCGCCGGGCGGCCTCCTGCCGAAGTCCATCTACATCCTGAACGAGCTGTCCCTCGGTGAGCTGGTCTACCAGGGCGGCTTCGAGCAGATCGCCTTCGTGGGGACCAACAGCCTGATCTCGCTGATCAGCACGCTGTTGATCTTCCTCGGGGTCGTCTGGGCGGAGTCCACCCGCGTCGAGCTGCCGCTTAGCCATGCGCGGGTCCGCGGCGCACGAGGCCGGTACCCGATCCGGCTCATGTACGCCAACGTGATGCCCTTGATCTTCGTGC
>CAYXGD010000215.1:0-3954 GCA_964464425.1 uncultured Thermoplasmatales archaeon | reverse complement strand
CAGGCTGATGTAGGTGTCGCCACCGTAGGTCGCCGGCGTGTTGAACGACGCATCGACCGGGGAACCAACCTCAGGCAAGAGCAGGACATCCACGTTGCTACGCGGACTGATGCCCTCACCCGCAGCGTTGTCCAGGTGGATGACCAAGCGGACCCGGTCACCCTCCTCGAGCACGTTGTCGTTGGCACCCTCGGCCTCAGCAACGTTGACGATGCCGAACCCGTCTGCCAGAGCACCCGGAGCAGCCTCGACGTCAGCGCTGTCGAAGCTGAGCTCGGAGAACGAGCTGCCGGATTGCCATCGGACGACCAGGGAGCTCAGATCCACCGAGTCTCCACCGGGCGCCAGCGCGATGGTGTAGTTCACACCAGTGATGTTCGTCTGGGTACCGTCGTCGAACGCGTACCCGGTCGTGTCACGGATGAACATGTTGGCCGCGACCTCCTGCGTGGTCTCCGAACCTGTCTCGGATGCCTGCCGCTGGAGGTTACCAGCCGTGTTGATCAAGACCGCAGCCGCCACCGCTGCCACGATGACAGCAGCGATGAACACGATCATCGTACCGATCCCTACCTCGGCACGATCGTCGCGCCGACGCTTCTCCTTGGCTATTCGGTTCGCCTTCATTCGGGACTCACCACCTCATGGCTCAGATACCAGTATATAAATCGCTGCGGGAAGTGGGCTTGTGGACTAGCTCCCGGGGCCCGCGGAGGCCGTGGTCAGGATCTGACATCCGGCCTTTCGAGCGATATCGGCTCTAGGGCGCGCTTTCGGCGGCTATCCGGCCCGTCGGATGGATGACGAACGCATAAGAAGGGGGTCTTGCGGGGGTCCGAACACCCCCCCGGATGCCCCTCGGAGGGCACCGCTGGGCGGGTGTGGAACAAGGAGGAGGAAGAGGGGTCGGGTCAGGGGGGCCGGGGGCCATGCCACCGGCGGCCCGCCTGCCAGGATCGGCTCAGCGGAGCCGGACCTGGTTGTTGCCGCCGAAGGTCGCTGGCGTGTTGAACGTGGCGTCGATGGGAGAGCCCACGTTCGGCATGATCAGGACCTGGACGGTCTGCCGGAGCTCGACGCCGCTGTCGGAGCCCAGCTCGACCTCGAGGCGGACACGGTCACCGGGCGAGATCACGTACCGGTTGTTGTCGCCCGCGTTGTAGACGTTGCGGACGCAGAAGCCGTCGCCCAGGGCGTCGAACGCGGCTGCGTCGCAGGCCAGGCTGGTGGCGTTGAGGTCCCGGAGCTTGGTGCCATCGTTCCATTGGAGGATCGTCATGTTGAGGTCGATGGCGTTGGCACCGGGGGCTAGCCCCAGGTACCAGACGGTCCGGTTCTGGCCCTCGCCGGTGGTGTTCTTGTACCCGTAGATGCCCCGCAGGAACAGGTTGGCGGAGACCTCCTCGGTGGTCTCTTTACCTGTCTCGGAGGCCTTGCGCTCGAGGTTGCCGGCCGTGTTGATCAGCACCGCGGCGGCCACGGCCGCGACGATCACGGCAGCGATGAAGACGATCATCGTGCCGATGCCGACCTCGGCTCGGTCGTTCTTGGCGGTTTTCCGCGCGTGCTGGTTGGCCCGCATGCTCGCTCAGCATCTCGTTCGAGGAGGCGTCGTATTTGAACGTGAGGGTCTTGGACCAGGGGTCGAAGGGCAACCAGGGCCTGGGTGAGACCGGGCGTGTCGGGCCTCTGCAGGCCGCGAAGCTAGCCTCTTCGGGCTCTTCATCCGGTCAGCCGATCATCTTGCCGGAACCCGCCTCGGCGGGCCGGGCTCGACCCTCGAGCTCCCGGACGCCCACGCGCGAGGTCTCCAGGGGCCACGCGTCGGCGACGCGGGGCCGGCGCCATGTCGCTCCAGGTCTGGAGCTCGAGCGGTCCCAAGGCCGCCTACCAGGCCCGGGAGGATCAAGATCAGCACCACCAGAGCCGCCGCCTCCATCGAGGATCGTCGACCGGGGTCAGGGGCGAGGTTCCCGGCGGGCGGGACCTAGGGGCCTCCTGGCAGCCCGTCGGACCGTGTCAGCTCCCCAGCGCGAACCCTTCGCGCGGCTGGAACCCGGAGGCCTCGGCCGGATCGAACCGGCCCGGGGCCAGCTCCTGGATCGGAAGCGGTGCCGGTTCCCCCAACGCGAGATACGCCGCGGCCTCGCCCAGGGCAGGGCTGCGCATGAACCCGAACCCGTTGCCGCCGGTGCAGAGGTAGGTGGCCTGGGTGCCGGGGACCCGGCCAAGAAGGGGCTTGCGATCAGGGGTGGCCGCTTCGTACCCCGCCCACGCGCGCACGAGGCGGGCCTCCCCCGCGGCAGGCCATCGAGCCGATAGCTTCTCGGCGAGGCGCTCAGCGAAGCCGGGCTCGACCGGCGGATCGTCGTCGGGCGTCTGGGGGTCCAGCACCGTCCCATCCCCGACCAGCAACTTGCCGGGGCCCTCGGGGCGCCAGTAGGTGCCGTGGGCGGCATCGTGGACGATCGGCAGGCCCTCGGCGTGGTCGAGCTCGACGACGGCGGCTTGGGGCCGGTAGGCCTTGACCGGCACGGGCCACACCGGGTCGAGGAGCCCGGGGGTCCAGACGCCCGCGGCCACGATCACGGCCTCGGCGGTCAGCCGGCCCCCGTCGGCCAGGATCACGGCGCCATCCTCGACCCGATCCACCGGGGTGTGGCTCCGCAGCTCGGTCCCGTTGGCCTGGGCTTGGCCGATCATGGCTTGGACCGCGTCGGTGGTGACGCACCAACCGTCGTCCTCGACCAGGTAGGCCTGGTCGTCGGGTGCCAGGGCCAGGTCGTTCCCGCCGGGCAGCTCAGCGACCTCGCCGTGGTCGATGAGCTCCAGAACCTCGACGCCCTGGGCCTGCCAGACCCGCTTGAGCTTGTCGAGCTCGCGGGCCTTGTCCCCAGGCGCGATCAGGAGACCGCCCGGGTCGTGGTACCGGAACCCGTGCCCTGTCGCCTGCTCGAGGCGCCGGAACTGGTCCATCGACCTGTCCACGAGGCTCACGTCCAGCGGGTCCCAGAGCAGGCGGTGGACCAGACCAGCACCTCGGGGCGAGGTGCCCGAGCACGCCTGTCCCTTGTCGAGGAGGAGGACGTCGTCGACGTGCTGGCTGGCATGCCAGGCGGTGGCCGCGCCCAGGGCACCGGCTCCGACGACGATCAGCTCGTGCTCGTCCACGGGTGGCCAGCTCGCCTACCGCGCATCACCCTTGCCCTTAGCGTTCGTTTCGACTGGGCTACCGAAACGCCCTTTGTGGGCCAGGGGAAGGCCCACATGATGCGCCGAACGTCGCTCGCCGTCGGCCTGACGCTCCTGATGCTGACCACCGGATGCATCGGCCTGGGGTCCGTGAGCCCAGCCGAGGTGCCCGGCCAGGATGCCCAGGATCAGGGGTGGGAGAAGACCAACGAGGATGTCCAGAGCTTCGCCATGGGGCTGGGTGAGCGGGTCTCCAAGCAGTACCGTCCCCAGGAGAGCTCGAACCGGGGCGCCGTCTCCGTCGAGACGACCAACGATGTCCCGCTGTTCGATGAGGGCGAGCTGCTCCCTCAGGCGATCGAACGCATGGAGGAGAACCACAACATCGAGCTGGAGAAGAACGGGACCCGCTCGATCGAGCTGGCCAACATGGAGGGTGGCGTGACCGCTGACGTCTACGACATCAAGGGCGGGCCCGCCGACGGGAAGGCGATCGTCTTCACCGTCCCCTGTGACCCCTTCGTGGCCGTGATCGGCTTCGGCACGACGCCCAGCGACGACGGGGGCGGCGGTGGTCTGCTCGGTGGCGAGAGCACGACGACAGGCACCAACTACTACGAGCAGAGCGTCGAGGTCGCCCGCCACGTCACCTGCTGACGGCCGGCGAACCCGAGGGCCCCCGGCGCAACGCCTAAACGTACCCGAGCCCGTCCTGGGGCTCGATGGCAAGGGCACGGTGGATGGCCTTGATCCTCGTGGCCT
>CAYXGD010000214.1:0-3970 GCA_964464425.1 uncultured Thermoplasmatales archaeon | reverse complement strand
GCCTCGAACATGGTGTACTCCATGCCCTCGACGTCGTAGAAGGTCCAGCCGAAGGCCTGCTCGTAGAAGGCCTGGGTGGCCTGCGGGTCGTCGCTGTACAGCTCCACGTGGACGACGCTTCCGAACGAGGGGACCTCGGGGGACATGGTGCACACCGGGCAGAGCCCGGCAAACGGCCGGGGCGATATAACAGCCACGGGGCCGGCCTGGAGGCCTCACGCGTCCGCGGCGCTCACCCAGACCGCCTGCACGATCCCGCCGGGGGCCTCGAAGACCGCCATGGTCCCCCAGCCGCCCACCTCGAAGGGCTCTCGGAGCACCGTCCCACCGGCCGCGTCGATCGCCTGGCAGGCGTCCTCGGCGGAGGCGACGAGCACGTAGGGCAAGCTTCCCGCCGGCATGTGGTCGCCGGCCTCCATGAGACCGCCTGTCGGCGGGGTCGGCGGGTTGGCGAACCGGTACCCACCGTCCTCATCGTCCTCGAAGGTCCAGCCGAACATGCTGGTGTAGAAGGCCTGGGTCGCCGGGGGGTCCTCGCTGTAGAGCTCGAAGAAACAGTAGGCGCCAGGCTGGGGCTCGTCGGTCAGCTTCGGCCACCCGCCCTCCGGTGGCTCGCCCTCGTAGCGATCCTCCCAGGCGGCCTGGACGATGCCGCCCGGGTCCCGGAACATGCAGAACACGCCCATCTCAGGGACCTCGATCTCCTCGACCAGGACCTGGCCGCCGGCCTCGGTGATCGCTGCCCGGGTCTCGGCCAGGTCGTCGACGTTGAGGTAGAGGACCGTGGCCGGTGGCTGGAACTCGCCCTCTTGGCGGGCCATGATGCCGCCGTTGGGTGGGCTGGGGGCCCGGAACAGGTGGTAGGCCATGTCCCCGAAGGCCTCGAAGCTCCAGCCGAAGGCCTTGCCGTAGAAGGCGCGCGTCGCCTCGGCGTCGTCGCTGTTCAGATCGATGTGCACGATGCTGCCGTGGGTCGTCTCGTAGGTGGCCATGCTCTGATCCCCTGGACCGAAGCCCAGGGAGGGGGATGCGGCCTGATCGGTCATAAGCTAGCCTTCGAACGTCGAACGTCAAGCCCTTGTCCCCAGGGCGCTTCCTGGGCACGATGAGCGAGGACACGCCGGACCTGGGCCGCATCCTGCAGGAGGCCCGGAGGATCGCCGTGGTCGGATGGAGCACCGACCCCTCCCGCCCGAGCCACGACGTGGCCGGCTACCTGGACCGCGCCGGGTACACGGTGCTACCGGTCAACCCGACCTACGAGGGGATCGAGGCCTACGGCAAGGAGGTCGTCGCCCACCTCACCGACCTGGAGGACGTGGACATCGTCGATGTCTTCCGGCGGTCCGCAGCGGTGGTCGACCACGTCCAGGAAGCCATCGAGCTGGGCGCACCGGTGTTCTGGATGCAACTGGGCGTGCGCAACCAGGCTGCTGCCCGCAGGCTGGAGGCGGCCGGTATCACCGTCGTCCAAGACCGGTGCACGAAGGCCGAGCACGTCCGGCGCGGCTTGTGAACGGCCAGTTAGTACTACCCTTGGTAGTACAAATCACGATTTATCTACGGGACGGGGCGTTGTGCCGCGATGGCTGCGGCTTGGGTCAGAGGCATCGCACTCGCGCTGTTGATCGCCACGGTGGCTGCCGCTTCGACGGTCGCCTCAGAGACCGACGACCTCGGTGACGCGACCGCGCTGGCGGGCCCCGGTGCCTGGCAGACGAACTACGCGACCCCGGCGGTCGTGGTGACGGAGGGCGGTTCGGTCGTCTTCCAGAACCTCGACATCATGCGCCACGACGTGGTCGCCGACCACGTCCACGGACCCGACGACAACTTCTGGTGCGACAACTACCCCGAGGGCCACTGTCCGGCCTTCTGGTCGCCGCTGATCACGTTGCAGGCTGAGACGCCGGTGTTCGGTGTCGAGGGCCTGGAGCCTGGGACCTACCCCTTCTACTGCACCCTGCACGGGAGCATGGAAGGAACGCTCGTCGTCGTCGCGGGAGCCTGACCGTACCATCGAACCTTGGAGGCTGTTACCATGCGCCGAACCGTCATCATCGCCACCTTCGCGCTCGTGCTCGCCAGTTTCTCCTTCGTCGCGCCAGCCGTGCTGAGCGACGGGGGGGATCACGACCCCATCCAGGAGCAGGGCATCGTCTCGCCGCTGGCTGTCTCGGATCGCTACCAGCCCAGGACACCGGGCGTCGAGCACACCATGAGCTTCTACTACGGACCGTTCTCGATCCCGCCCGGCCAGGACATGAACCGGGTCACGGTCGATGTGCCGGTCCACAACGGGTTCCTCACCAGCGTCCAGGCCAACGTCTACGACGCGCTGTCCAGCGAGACCCCGTCCAACCAGGACATGCACATCCACCACGCCCACTGGTTCCGCACCAGCGAGGACCCCAACGACGAGTACTACACGGCTAACCTGGCCTGGGTGTTCGGCACCGGCGAGGAGCGGACCAAGGGCGACATCAACATGCGATCGGAGGCCGAGGGGGAGGGGGGTCCCAGCTACGGGATCTTCATCGAGCAGGGCCAGCCCCAGGCGCTGATCTACATGCTCCACAACAAGAACGCCGAGGTGCGCAACGTCTACGTGGCCCTCGACGTCAAGTTCGTCTACGGCACCGCCGACAGCATCGCCGCCGCCGACGGGTGTGGTGACCTGTTCATGGAGGAGGGCGATGTCTGCCGGGCCGGCGAGGACTTCCACCACGTCTACGGGACGCTCTGGGGCAACACGTACGACGTGCCCCGGGACTTCCAGGATCCCTTCAGCAAGCACATCCGGGGCCCTGACGACACCAGCAGCCTCCTCTACACGTCGAGCGCCGACGGGATCGCCATCGGTAGCGCGGGCCACCTCCATCCCAACGGGGAGAAGGTCGTCATCGCGAACCTCGGCCCCGAGGGGTCGGGGTGCGAGGCCGACCTCGACGGCGACGGGTACCCCGGGGTGACCCTGTTCTACTCCGACAAGATCGAGGACGAGCCGGCGGCTTGGCCCCACAGCGAGGAGTACCAGATGGGCGTCACCAAACCCGGCTGGCGCGCTCCGGTGCACGAGGGCGACCGCATCGCACAGTACGGTGTCTACCAGAACGGTGAGTACGCCAGCTACGAGGCCATGTCTTACACGGGCCTCTACGTCGACCGGCAGCAGGACCCGGGCGACTTCGACTCGAGCCTGTGCACCACGGACCCTGCGGCTGCCGCCCAGGCCCTGGGTGCCACGCTGATCGACGATCCCAACGGTGACCCGTTGGAGACGATCCGCAACCACGAGCTCCACGACGGGGACGGGCACAGTCACAGCCACGGCTACTGCGGCATCGAGGGCTGGCCCGATTGCAACGATCCGGTCGAGAGCGTACCGGAGGGCGACACCACGGACACCATCCACATCGCCGACTTCGCCTACATCCCCGGCGACCAGAACCTGGCCTCACCGCTTGGCGCGGCACCCAAGATCGTCCAGGGTGAGCCCCTGACCGTCGTCAACGAGGACGTCGGCCTCGGGGTGCGGCACACCTTGACGACCTGCTCGTGGCCCTGCAACGGTGAGTACGTGGCCAACTACCCGCAACCCGACGGGGAGCTGGACACCGGCAAGCTGGGCAACCTCGACTACATCGACGGCGGCGCGGTCCAGAACACCGGCGACACGCCCATCGGTTACGGACCCACCGACGACGCCTACCCCGTCATCGATCTCGACACCAGCGAGCTGGAGCCTGGCTACTACAGCTTCTACTGCCGTATCCACCCCTGGATGCGCGGCTGGTTCGAGGTCGTCGAGCCAAGCGCGTAAGCGCTTGGCGAGAGAGTACGTCCCTGAGGCCCGCGATGCCGAGGGGACGTGCGAATCCACGAGGCGACCGAGCGACCCCCGGCGGGCGGAGCGAGGTCACCTCGTGGCTCGAGCCTGGGACACAGTGACGAGGCTCGACGACCGAGA
>CAYXGD010000213.1:0-4019 GCA_964464425.1 uncultured Thermoplasmatales archaeon | reverse complement strand
GCGAGCGCTTGCGGTAGCGGCGTCCGACGCCGATCGCGCCACCGGTGAACGCCACAAGCAGGCCCAGGACACCGAAGGTCAGGTCCTGGTTCTCCGGCGCGAAGCGTTGGCTGATCCAGTTGGGTTCGGGCTCGCCGACCTGGAAGGTGACGAAGGTCGAGGCCTCCTGGTCGGCATCGTTGACGACGACGAACCGAGCGGTTACGTCGCCAGGCTCTTCGAATGTGTGACTGAGCACGGGATCGATCTGCTCATCCAGAGGGCTGCCATCACCCCAATCCGCACCGTAAGCCGTGACTGGGCCCAAGGCGCCCGCTTGGCTTGCCGAAAGCTCCACGGTGACCGCGTCCCCTGGCTCGGGGTACCGCGTGCTGACCTCGGCAACGGGTTCGGGTGACGCGGCCGTTTTCCCGATGACGTGGACCGCTCCATCCGGGGCGCCCCACACCATGAAGCCCTTACCGAAACCCGGCTCGCTGGGCATGCGGTCGGTGGGACCGACATCTGGCCCGTCACCCCATCGCCACATCAGTTCGCCGGTGTCCAGGCTCCTGGCATCGATCCCGAAGGCAATGGGGATCTCGGCGTCGTCCGGCGATGGCTGGTACCACGGCACGTAGGCGACCTCGTCCGATACGGCCATGGGTTCGGTCCCGTGGATCAGGTCGGCGGTCTCGAGGCGCTGCTGCCAAACCATCTCGCCAGTGCGAGCGTCGAACCGGTAGACGGTCTGGGTGGAGGTTGCGACCAAGGTGTCTCCCTGCAACCCTATGGTGGTTGGGCCTCGCACCTGCACTGCGTCGGCATCACCAGCGCCAGCCGTCCAGACGGGGTCGCCGGTGGCTCGGTTCAGTGCGTTGACCTCGTCCAAGCGGATGAAGACGAGCTCGTCACCCACGACCGCCGTGCCACCTCGGTACCGGCCGGTCCACGCGTCGATGGCATCGTTCCCCTGGCCGGGCTCTGCGCCGGAGCCCGGTACCCTGGCCATCCGGTAGCTCGTATCCGAAACGTGCCAGCGAGGCTCAGAGGTCTGTTCAGGATCGATCGACCAGAGCTCGTGTTGGATCTCGCGGGCTTGGGTCCACGTCGTCCCGTCGGACCCCGGCCGGGGATCCTGGACGGAGGTCCTGTTGATCACCGTCACCGCTGCGTACACACCATCGTCAGCGACGCTGAGGACGGGGGCGCTCGTGTACGTCACGCCCTGGCTCGTCTGGAGCTGGCCGAGATCGAACGGGATCTGCTCGTCGGATCGAGTCCACCAACCGACCGGGTCCCCGCTGGCCTTTTTGACTGCTCGGACGATCGAGATCGATTGGACCGGGGCGCCGTCCTGCTGACAGAAGTTGGTCATGGGGACGTAGGCGATGCCCTCTCGGAACACCGTCTGACCCACACGGATCTCCTGGTCGGGGCAGCTGCCCGAGTACGGTAATCCGACCCGCCAGACCGTCTCTCCGTCGGGGATGGTCTGAGCGGCAGCGGCGCTATCCTCGGCGCTCACGACCAAGTCCAAGCCCGGCCCGATGCTTGCGTTGACGCCGGCCAACTCCATGATGCGCTGGGTCGTGCCGTCGGCCAGGTCGAGACGCCAGAGAGCATCTTCAGTCAGGTTGGCATCCACATCCTCGCGAGCTTCGGTGGTCAGGTACGCCGAGCCGTTCCGGATGATCGGCGTGCCGGTGACCGCGCCGGGCAGCTGGACCTCCAAGGCCACGTCGTCGATGGCGGGCCCCTCGAACGGGATGCCACCGGTCCTCGCCGGATCGGACCCGGGGTGCAGCCAGGTCCCGGCACCGGCAGCGGAGGGGACGGTCAACAGTGCCAGGCAGAGGGCGAGCACGATCCGACACGATCTCACGTCGCCTCACCCCCCGTGGACCACTGCCCGACCAAGCGCTCGACCTTACCCTTCTGCGCCTCGGTGAGCATGTCCTGCTCATCGAGCGCGTCCATCAGGGCATCGCGCTCGAACGCGTTGATATGCCCGTCCTCGAGCATCCGCTCGAGCGTGCGCACCATCCCATACGGGAGGAACGCGAACCGCTCGTCCAGCATCGAGATCCGTAACTCCCCTCGCAGCTCCTCGATCCGGGACTCGATGACGCCGAACTTCTCCTCGGTCAGCTCGCCATCGAGCACCAGCGAGCGAGCCCGGGCCTTGCGCGTCTCCAGGAACGCCTCGCATTCTCTGGGGTTGCCGTGCGAGTCCTCGAAGCCCTCCTCGAGCACCTCGAGCTCCTCCTGGAGCCGGGAGCGCTCGCGGTAACGGCGGGCGACGCCGATCGCGCCGCCGGTGACGGCCACGAGGATGCCCAGGATGCCAAAGGTCAGGTCCTGGTTCTCGCGTGCGAAGGCGGTCTCGATCATGTTCGGTTCGGTCGGCACCTCCTGGCCGACGTGCATGGTGACGAACGTGCTGGAGGTCTGGTTCGCGTTCCCAGCTTGGACACGAGCCGTGCGGTTCCCCTCCTCGTCGTAGGCATGCGTGAACGTCGTGCTGTTCTGCCAGCCGCTGGTCGTCCCGTCGCCCCAGACGACGCGGTAGCGGTCGGCCTGTCCCATGGCGCCAGGCTCGACCTCGGCGACCTCGAGGGTGAGGTTCTCGCCGGGCTCCGGATACACCGAGGAGGCCTTGACCTGCGGACTGCCCAGCGAGGCGCCGGTCTCGCCGATCACATGCACGGTACCGTCCTTGGCACCCCACACCGCGATGCCGGGCCCGAAGGCGGGCTCGCTGGGCAGGATGTTCGTCTGCCCGTTCTCGGGGGCGAAGCCGACATCCGGGGTGTGGTGCCAGGACCACAACAGATCCCCGGTCTGAAGATCCCGCGCCTCGAGGCCTGGCCAGCTGAAGCCGGTCAGGTTCAGGTGCTCGGGTACGTACGCTGTCCCCTCATCTAGAGCCGTCGGTGAGGTGCCGTACGTCCTCGCCGGGGTCGGGTCCGTCTTCATCCAATCCAGCCCACCCGTGATGGCGTCGAGCCGGTAGATGGTCTGTGGGGACGTCCCGATGAAAGCATCACCGCGAACACCGAGGCTCGTGGCCCCTTGGATCTCGATCTGGTCTGTCCGGCCCGCGGGGGTCGGGCTCGGCCACACGCTGGACCCGTCCGCCTTGTTCAGAGCCTGGAAGGCATCCAGGCGGATGTTGAGTGCACGCTCGGTCACAGCAGGATACGCGCAGCAGCTGTAGCGGGTCCAATGGCCGAGTCGCTCGCCTCCGGCCGGGGTGAAGACGTCCGTCCGCTCCTGCTCGGTGTCGTTGCCGAGCAAGGTGCCCTCTCCCTCTTCGATCGCCCAGACCTCGAACTGGCGGCGCTCCTTGTAATCGTAGAAGCGGTCCACCATCGTGTAGCCGTATACCCGCTGTCCGTCCGCGGCGAGGCGGATGCTGGCGATGGCGAGCTCCTGGACATCCGGCGTGCCACCGCCCTGGATGTCCGTCAACTTCTCCTGGGTATGCTGGTCGGGCTCTGGCGTGGGACCGGAGGTACGCTTCCAAGTCCAATCGAGCTCCTCATCGACGAGGTCGAAGGCAGCCACGCCCCCGATGTTCGGGCAGCTCTGGCAGCCCGTGGGGGCTGACGCGGTCGGCGTCTCGACCGCCGAGTACCCGATGTACAGGGTCTCCCCCACCTGGATGACGCCCGTGTAGTCGCGGTCGAGGACGTCGCTGTCGTTCGCGAGGACCTGGGTTCGCCACCGTTCCTGGCCAGAGGGGCGGTCGAGAGCGACCAGGTCCCCTCCGTCTTCGTAGAGCACGAAACCTGGTAGGATCTTCAGCGGCGCGGTGTCGTCGGGGAGTTCGACGCGCTTCTCGATCTTCCCGGTCGACAGGTCGATCCGCCACAGGGCTGCATCCGTGAGGCTCTCCGTGTTGCCTTCGAAGTAGGTGCCATCCTCGGTGAGGACGTAGACGGCGTCGTTGGCGACCACCAGCTCCTCGGTCGGCGTCCCCGGCAACTGCACCTGGAACGCCGTATCGTTCGTCTGCGGGCCCTCGAACGGGATCG
>CAYXGD010000212.1:0-4025 GCA_964464425.1 uncultured Thermoplasmatales archaeon | reverse complement strand
TGGAGTACTTCCAGAACGTGAACACGCCCAAGGGCAAGGTGCCGATCGCGCCCTGGGCAGATGCCCCAGCCCCTTGCCACGTCGGCATGCAGCACCGCCACGACCCGATGCTGCGGATGATGGCTGCGTTGCCCTTCGTCAGCGAAGGGGAGGCGATCTTCGCCACAGAGACCGGCTTGGTGTGCGCCCACGACGGCCGACCGCCCCCCGGATCGCTGGAGACCCTCGTCGATGAGCTTGGGCTCCGGGAGGATGAGGATGGCGTGTACCGGGCCCCGGGCTCCGAGGATCCCGACCGCCCCCACCTCGAGCTTCGCTGGTCCCAGGCCTCGATCGCCATGCACCTCTCCCCACCGACCAGCGGCGACAGCGCGATCTCGGTCCTCCAGGGCCGGATGCTGACCCGCTCCCTGCTGGAGCTCATCGACCTCCGGGTGCACCTGCCGCCGCTCGACGATCCCCAGGGGACCACCGAGGCCGATCGGGTCATCGAGCTCCCGGAACCGGTGCTTCGAGCTTACGCCAGCGGGGAGCTCTCGGACCTCGACCTGGTCAACGAGGCCGAGAAGGCCCGAGCTGCCCGGTTGCAGGCCGGGGCTGAGCCTATGGTGGTCTTCGACGACCGCATCCATCGGCCCCCCTTCGAGGATCTCATCGACCGGTTGAGGCCAGAGCCACCGATGGACGAGATCCTGGAGGCGGTGCTCGACCGCCTGGACCGCTCGATCCTGTTGACCAAAGGGACCACGGTCGAGCTGCTCCACACCCTGTGGCGTGAGCACGGCGAGGCCGCCCTGACCGAGGTGCTCGGCGAGGCTGGCCGCGACCTCTACGATCCACAGGCCTCCCCCAACGACCTGGAGAAGCTGGCCACCCAGGCCGCCAGCCACCGCTCGAAGCAACGCGTGGCCCGGGAGCTCCCGAGCTACGACCAGCTCCCCGAGCCGATCGACCTGGCCGACAAGGTCGCCCGCGCCTACCTGTCTGGCGGCAAGTCGGCGGCGACCCAGCACCTGACCTCGGCCCCACCCAGGACCCACCAAGCCATCGCGCTGGCCCTGGTCAAGGCCCTGGACCTGCCCTCCCCATCGTGGACCATCGAACCACGCGAGCGGGACATGGCCGACCACCTGGAGCCCTACGTGGCCAAGGTCCTCGAGGCTCGGGGCGACGCGTACCACGAGGCCCTGCAGACCCTCCTCAAAGCCACCGGCAGCACGACCGACATCCAGCGGACCGACCAGGCCCGCTGAGCCCCGCGGGCTCGGTCCCCCGTGTCAAGAAACGCTTAAATGGGGGTTGTCATCTCTGCGGTTCGCTGGGCCCGTGGTCTAGTTGGCTATGACGTCTCCTTGACATGGAGGAGGTCGCCTGTTCGAATCAGGCCGGGCCCATTCCTCAGCGCCTCACGTCCACCGTAGCGAACGCGCTGAGGAATGGGCGCCCCGGACGCTCGCGCTTCGTCGATCTACGCAACCTATCGCGAGCGTTCGGGATGCGCCTGGACCTTGGCCACGCGACCCCCGAAGGGCGGAGCGTGGCCAAGGTACCAGGGATCAAGGGGCCCCGTCGGCGGCCAACAGATCCGGGGACCGAGCGGAGGCCCCGGATCGCACACCAAGCAGCCCAGCGACCCGACCGCGCCGACTGGCCGCGGGCCACCGCGAGAACGGGCCTGGCGGGCCGCGACTGACACCGCCCCCCCCATGCCGAGCCCGATCAGGATCTCGAGAGCTTCGTGATCCAACCAGCCGGTCACGACAGAGCTCTCGCTACACCAAGCCCGCAAGGCATCGCACTTGAAGCTTCGTACACCGTCCCTTGGCCCTCTTGCTGGTGGGTATGAAGGGATAGAGGGTTGTGGACCCATGCGTGTGGAACCGGCACCGAACGGGGAGTGGCCTGTCGAGGAGATGACCAGCGTCCTGGCCGAGCGCCTGGACGTCGAGCGCCCCGAGGCGCACCGGATCGCGGTGCAGCTCCGGGACGTCTTCGGCTGGCGGCTGGAAGCCTACGACAACGAGCTGGAGAAGAAGGATCGGGCGTTCCTGTGGGACCTGCTCCTCGAGGGGATCGTGACCACCGAGACCCGGACCCGGCCCCACCCGGAGCACGGGCGGCCCTGGAGATACCACCATTGGAAGCTGATCCCGCCCGAGCAGGCGGCCGCCGCCAAGGAGCCCGAGGCGACCCCGGAGAACGCGCCGCCGGAGATCGGCCTCTACGATCAGTTGCCGTCCGATGCGTGGCGACGTCACGCCGTCTCGCCTGCTTGAAGCGCAGGGGCGACGGGCGGCGCCGACGCTGCGGCCTCGGTGGAACGGCGAGAAGATTCCAACAGCCGGAGGCCCGGCCGGACCTGCGGTCTCAGGCGCTCCGGGTCAGGCGTGCCATCAGCGCGTCGCTCGGGTTCTCGACGCGCTCGGCACCCTGCACACCGGAGATGAACATGAGCTCACTGGTGAGGAAGCGCTGCATCTCCTGGCTGTCCTCGACGTCGATGAGGACGGCCATGTCGAAGTTCTCCTTCTTGATGCGCGTGAGGCCAGCGACCCCATCGAGCTTCTTGAGCGCCGAGATGACCGACGACTCGAAACCGGGGGCCGCGTTGACCAGGATCACGGCTTGCATGGTGGTCCAATGAAAACCTTCGGATATATAAGTCCGTCCCTCCACCCGGAGGCGAAACAGGGGGTCGGGGACCCCGGTTTCCGGTGAAACGGCCCGCATGGCGGCGCACCCGATGCTCTTCGACCCGGGATCGGGGGCGAGCGCGGGGGCTTGCCGCGATCAGCTCGGGGCCGGGGCGGGCGATCTCCTGGCCGGGAGCAGCCCGAAGAGCTTGTACGTCTCGTGGGGGTCGTAGCGGGTGAAGGCCAGGCTGTTGGTCAAGACGGACACGCTGGAGAAGGCCATGGCAGCGGCGGCAAGGGCCGGCTGGAGCAGCCCGATGCTGGCCAAGGGGATCATGGCGGTGTTGTAGCCCAGGGCCCAGAAGAGGTTCTGCTTGACCTTGGCCAGGGTCCCCTCGCTGATCCGGATGGCCTTGACGATGTCCAGGGGGTCGCTGCGCATCAGGGTGACGTCGGCGGCCTCGATGGCCACGTCGGTCCCGGCCCCGATCGCGATGCCCACGTGGGCTTCTGCTAGGGCAGGGGCGTCGTTGACGCCGTCGCCGACCATGGCCACCCGGTGCCCGTCGGCCTGGAGGCGCTGGACGACGTCGACCTTCTGGTCGGGGAGGACCTCGGCGATAACGTTGTCCGCGGGGATCCCCACGGCCTGTGCCACGGACCGGGCCGTGCGCTGGTTGTCGCCGGTCACCATCCACACCTCCAGGCCTCGGGCCTGGAGCAGCTCGACGGCGTCGGCGGCGGTCTCCTTGCGCGTGTCCGCCTCGGCGATGAGGCCGCGGAGCTCCCCGTCGACGGCGACCAGGATGGCGGTCTTGCCGGCTTCCTCGAGCTCCCTGAGCTGGCCCTCGTGGGGGCTCGGGTCGAGACCCTCGTCCTCCATGAGCTTCCGGTTGCCGACGAGGATCTCGTGCCCATCGACGGTGGCCCGGATCCCATGCCCGGCCACGTTCTCGAACCCGTCGAGGGCCGGGAGGGCCAGCCCCTTGGCGTCGGCGGCTTCGACCAGGGCCTTGCCCAGCGGGTGCTCGCTGCCTTGCTCGGCCGCGGCGGCCAACTGGAGGAGGGTGTCGTCGTGCGCCCGCCGCGCCATGCGCGCGATGGGATCGTCCTCGGAGGCCTCGGGCAGGTCGGTCTCCGCCCCGGCCGGGTCGAAGGCGATCACATCGGTGACCGACATCTGGCCGTGGGTCAGGGTGCCGGTCTTATCGAGGACGACCGTGTCGACGTCGCGGACGCGCTCGAGGACGTCGCCACCCTTGAACACGACACCGTTGCGGGCCCCGATGCTCGTGCCCACCATGGTGGCGGCCGGCGTGGCCAGACCCAGGGCGCAGGGGCAGGCGATCAGCACGGCGCTGGCGAAGACGATCACGGCGAACTCGAAGACCG
>CAYXGD010000211.1:0-4041 GCA_964464425.1 uncultured Thermoplasmatales archaeon | reverse complement strand
GAGAACGTCAAGATGGACGTCTACTACGGGTACAGCGCCGACTGCGGGGAGACGTGGAACAACGTCCGGGTCACCGAGACCAACTTCGACGGGGACCTTGCTCACCACCAGAACGGGAACACGTTCATCGGTGACTACATCGGCGTCGACACCACCAACCAGAGCGCCCACATCATCTGGGCCGACACCCGGAACAGCTGCCCCCTGGACGCTGAGACGTGCCAGCCGCCCATGCGGATCGGCTCCGACGTCTACAGCGCCACGATCCTCAAGGACATGGACGCTCGGGCGATCTTCGACGCGGCGTTCAACACCACGACGCCCGAGGCCACAGCCCCGAGCAACGCCTCGGCTGGCGCCAGCTGAGAGGGAGGAAGAGACGGAAACCCGGTGGACCCCGCCAGACCACGACAGGTCTGTGGCGGTCTGGCCGGGTTCCGGGGACGAGGCGCTGAAGCGAGGCGCAGCTACTGCTGAGGAGGCTCGCTGAAGGCGATCTCATTCCCGGAAGGGTCCGCCAACGTGCCACCCAACGGGCCCCAGGGAAGCTCGGCCACGGGGTCGGTGATGCTGCCGCTGCTCTTCTCGATGGTCTCGGCGAAGGCGTGCGCGTCGGGGACCGTCAGGACCATGCCGGTGACCGTGCCCGGTGGCCGCCCGCCCGATCCCTTGCACAGCTCCCAACCGTGGATCCCGATCGGCGTCGAGCCGGGGATGTTGTACATCGCCCACTGCTGCTCCGGCATCGGCGCGATCTCCTCCAAGCCGAGCTCGTCCCGGTAGAACCGCCGGGCCTCCTCGAAATCGTTGACGTGAAGCGTGACGACCTGTAGCCCTTGGATGTCTGTCATGAGGTGTTCCCCGGCTTCGTAGGCGGTCGGGGGTCCTAAGGCTTGGTGCTGACATGGTGGGTGGTCAGGACCCTGCAGCTGCCCCACGGCAACCCTTACACCCGTCCGACGCGTTGCCGACCTGTGCCCGAGCTCCCCGACGCTGAGCCCGAGATGGTCCCCTACAAGCCAGAGCAGCCCAGCCCCGAGGAGACGACCGAGCGGGCCCGGGCGTTCCGGGAGCACCTGGACGGCCGACGGTCGATCCGGTCCTTCTCGACCCGGGAGGTCCCCAAGGAGACCATCGAGGAGGTCCTCCGAGCCGCCGGCACGGCCCCCAGCGGTGCCCACAAGCAGCCATGGACCTTCGTGGCCGTCAGCGACCCTGATCTCAAGGCACGGATCCGGGAGGCTGCCGAGGCGCAGGAGAAGCGCTTCTACCACGAGCTGGCACCCGATGACTGGCTCGAGGATCTCGCCCCGCTGGGCACGGACTGGGAGAAGACCCACCTCACCGATGCCCCCTGGGTGATCGTCATCTTCGCCCAGGACTACGCCCTCGGTCCGGACGGGGGCAAGGCCGGCAAGCACTACTACGTGAACGAGAGCGTCGGGATCGCGACCGGCTTCCTGTTGACCGCCATCCGCCAGGCAGGCCTCTGCGCGCTCACGCACACGCCCTCACCCATGGCCTTCCTCGAGGACGTGCTCGAGCGGCCCGACAACGAGCGGGCCTACCTGGTCGTCCCGGTCGGGTACCCGGCCGAGGGTTGCCAGGTGCCCGACCTGGAACGCAAGCCCCTGGACGCCTTCGTCGAGTGGCGGTGACGGTCCCATCCGTGAGCCTCGGCGATAAGGCTATCTACCGCATGGCCGGAAGCCAGAGCATGCGTGATGCCACGCCGTCCATCGTCCCGGAGCCCCGGATCGGTGCGGCTCTCCGGCACGGTTGGCATGCTCTGTGGGATCGGTTCTGGATCCTGCTGGGCGTCACCCTCCTCTACGGCCTGGCCCAGATCCCCTCCAACGCCTACCAGATCCCTCTCGGACCCGGGGACTCGTTCGGGCTGGTGGAGGGTCTGGCCGCGGGAGCCATCGGGTTGTACAGCCTCCTGGTCGTCGTTCCCCTCGGGATCGGCTTCTACTACGCGTTCCTCCACGCCGTCCGGGGGGAACCGGTCGAGCTCCGTGACCTAGGCCAGGGGTTCCGGACCTACACCACCTCTGTCATGGCGACGCTCCTGATGGCTCTGGCCGTGATGGTCGGTTTGGTCCTGTTGATCATCCCAGGCATCATCGTCGCGATCCGGCTCCTCTTCGTCCCCTTCGTCGTCTGCGAACGACCGGACCTCGGCCCGGTGGAGGTTCTCAAAGAGAGCTGGCGCCTAACCGAGGGGCACGGCTGGCCCCTGTTCGGCTTGATCCTCCTCTGCATCCCGATCCTCCTCCTTGGCCTCCTGCTCCTGATCGTCGGCGTGATCCCGGCGGCCATGTGGATCACCGCTGCGATGGCCAGCTATTACCACGGGGTCACGGGCGAACCGAGCCCCGCCTCGCCGAGCCCTGGGACCGCCATCTCGCCGGCCTGACCCACGGTCTGACCGGTCGGTGACGAAGCCATGCTTTTCCCTTGCCGCGTGCTTACCCGGCCATGTTCAACCTGGAGCACCCTGCCGACAACGTCACCGTCCTACGGTTCGACGACGGCAAGGTCAACGCGATCGGTCCACCCTTCGTCCAGGGCTTCGTCGAGATCTGGCCCGAGGCGACGGCCGGCCACGGATCGCTGGTCCTGACCGGGAACGACCGGGCGTTCTCCGCCGGGTTGGACCTCAAGACCCTGCCGGGCCTCGACGCCCAGCAGCTGAGGACCTTCTTCGAGGGCTTCGCCCGCATGCTCGCCGAGCTCTACGGGCACCCACGGCCGGTGGTCTCAGCCGTCGACGGGCCAGCCCTGGCCGGCGGCGCCTTCCTGGCCCTGGCCGGCGACGTGCGGCTGGCCGGGCCGGACGCGGCCATCGGGTTCACCGAGGTCCAGGCCGGCGTCCCGTTCCCGCCGGCCCTGGTCGACCTGGCCAAGGCCCACCTCCGGGCAGACGAGCACGGGCCGGCCCTGCTCGGGGGGCAGGTCCGCCGCGGCCAGACCTGCGTGGACCGGGGCTGGGTCCACCGCTTCGTCGACGGCGGCCGGGTCGAAGCCGCCGCGATCGAGCGCGCCCAGGTTCTGGCCGAGAAGGATCTCGCTGTCTACGCCAGGACCAAGGACGAGCTCCGGGGCCGCTTCGTGGATCAGTTGGAGGCCTCGATCGGCAAGCCCCTGGAAGCCTACACGGCCGCCTTGGTCGATGGCGGCCGGTTGGACCGGGCGCTGGAGCGCGTGACCTCGGATCGCTAGCCGGACCCCTTAGACGTCATCGGGCCGATCGAAGAGCACCGGCTCCTCGACCAGGGGGATCTCGAGCCAGGAGCCGGCGGGCCCGTACATCACGGTGTTCTGGGTGGCCGGCTCGTCGATCGGGAACACCCTGTCGTCGTGACCGCGGAGCACCAGTTGGAGCTGGTGACCGGTCGGGATCGGCTGGTCGGCCGGCTCGAACCGGAAGCTGAACGTGTAGGTCTCCCCCGGCGTCAGCGGGGCCGATCGGTCGTAGCCCTCCCGGAGGTGGGCGTTGAACCAGCCCTCCCCCAACCAGTCTCGTTCACCGGTGGTCGGATCCAGCACGTAGAGGTCGAAGAGGAAGTAGGTGTTCTCGGCGTCCACGCTGGCCACCAGGTGCATGCGCGGCTCCCCGGCGAGGTAGAGCTCCTCCTCCAGGGGGTCGCTGGTGTACGTGAGCACGGCCGGCAGGCCCAGCGCCGCCGTCGGGTCGTCGGCCAGACCGTCGACCGGGGTCCCGGTGCCCGGATCCTCCGGTGCGGCGTTCCGCGCCATGTCGGCCAGGTAGGTCTCCTGGCCCTGCTCGGGTGCTTGGTCGGTCAGGGTTCCGGGGGCCAGGTGGAACCGGCGGAGGTCGGCGTCGATCGGAGGCCACGAGGTGTCGGTCCGGATCCGGTCGTCGCCGGTGAGGACCTCGACGGTCGGCGTGTCCATGACCCCGTTGTCGATGCCCTTGAGCCAGTGGTCCAGCCACGCGTGCTCGGTGGTCTTGTAGTCCTCCCGGGGAGGGTACATGTGGCCATCCTGGTGGAGCAGGGCCTTCTTGGGGACGTC
>CAYXGD010000210.1:0-4094 GCA_964464425.1 uncultured Thermoplasmatales archaeon | reverse complement strand
AGTAGGAGTAGGTGGTCTCGGGGTCGCTGGGGCTCTTCTTGACCCGGCGGGTGAGGCGGATCTCGTCCTTGTCGATGGGCATGGTCCGGTCGGTGTTGTCGAACACCAGGTGGACCTTGCATTCCTTGGCGGGCTTGCCGTTCTTCCCGCCGTTGTGGATCAGGTCGCCCAGACGTCCGGCGCGGATCTGCTTGGAGCTGGTGGTCCCCAGGACGAACAGGATGGCATCGGAGATGTTGGACTTGCCCGACCCGTTGGGGCCTGTGATCCCAGTGAACCCTTCCTCGAAGGGGACCGAGACCTTGCGGAAGGACTTGAAGTTCTCCATCTCGACGCGTTTGAGGTACATCACACCACCACGAGGCGGAGGTGCACGTCACGCGACGAAAGGAGATGAGGAACCCTCATCCCACCCGGTCCGTGACATCCCATCCACCTGGCCAATGCTCGGCGTCCGTACTTAAGGGTTTTCAGATGAGGTCGTCGAAATCGGCGGAAATCGAGCCCCTGGCAGGCTCCGGCGTTTCCGGTGGGACGCCTGGAGGGTGCTGCCGGAAAGCTAGATAGTTGGTAGAACAGGGGTAGCCGGGGGTAGGGCCCCCGGCAGGTCGGCTCGGTCGACCGGTCGGCTCAGTTGAGCTTCTGGAGGACCTGCTGGATCTCCTCGATGTCCGGGGTGACGCTGGGGTCCTCGGTGGTCCACGACCAGGCCACGTTCCCGTCGTTGTCGAGGATGAAGCAGGCGCGCTGGGCGTGCGGGAGGCCCAGGATGGTGTCGTCGGCCACGCCGAAGGCCTCGATGCCCTCGCGGTCGAGGTCGGAGACCAACGGGAAGCCGAAGCCGTTCTCCTCGTGCCAGACCTGGAGGCTGAACGGGGTATCGCCGCTGATGCCGAAGGCCTTGGCGCCGGCCGCCTCGAGCTCGGCCAGGTTGTCCCGGAGGTCGCACATCTGTTGCTGGCAGCCGCCGGTGAACGCGAAGGGGAAGAACCCGAGGACGAGGGGGCCGTCCCCGATCTCATCGGCAAGCTCGAACTCGTCGAGCTCGTCGGCGGTCACCTGCATGGCGGTGAAGTTGGGTGCTGGCTCGCCAGGGGTCACGGTCATGGTGCTGGGACCAACCCGGAGGGGGGACAAATACCTGAGGGTGCCCCGTGCCAGGGCGGCTAGCTTGGCGGCGGGCACGCGGGGCCGGTGACCTCCCCTCGCGGAAGGTTGATGAGGGGCATCCTGTAGGACGGGGGCCAGATGGCCGCCTTCCAGACGTCCTTCGAGGTTCGGCTGGATCCGTCGACGGTTTACCTTGCCCTCAGCCAACCGGAGAACCTCTCGTTCCTGCTTCCCGGTGTGGAGACGGCTCGCCTCCTCCAGGGGGATGGCGGGCAGGCCTCGCTCCTGGACCTGATCCTCGAGGGGGAGCGCCACGTCTACGGCTGGGTCCAACGGGCCGAGCCCGGGGTGGCCTGGGAGGTGGTCGATCAGGACGGCTGCCGGGCCCTGGTCGAGCTCCACGAGGCAGATGGGAAGACGGTGGCCCATCTGACCGTGGAGGTGGACCGCTCGAGCCTGGACCCGAGCAGCCTGGGGTCCCGGGTCCGGTCCCGCCTGGCCAAGCTCCTGGTCGCCCTGGAGGCCCGCTACCCGTAGCCGGCTCGGCCCTGGGGCCAGGGGGCGTTTCCGATGGGTCTTTAGGCCGAGGGTCGCGAACCTGTTAGCACCATGCAGGGGAACCACCAGCTCGACGCGGGTTCCGGGACGGTGGACCACCGCGAGCTCCTGGGCGAGCGGGTCAGCCATGGGATCCGGCACGTGCTGGTGGTCGACGACGAGCCGGACATCCTGGGGTCGTTCAAGACCTTCGTGGAGGGCTGCCTCTCCGGCGTCCAGGTCATCACCGCCGCCTCGGCCGACGAGGCGCTCGAGATCCTCGATGAGGCCGACCCTGCTCTGGTCGTCAGCGACCTCCGGATGCCGGGCATGGACGGGCTAGCGTTCCTGACCGAGGTTGCAGAGCGCCGCCCCAACACGCCCCGGATCCTGATGACGGCCTACCCGGACCTCGATGCGGCCCTGGACGCCAAGAACGTGGCCGACGTCGACCGGTTCCTGACCAAGCCTGTCGATCCCCTCGAGCTCGTGCCGCTGATCTACGACCTTCTCCAGGAACGCTACCGGTCGCTCGAGCGGGAGGCCGCCTTCGAGCGTGCACTCGCGCTCCTCGGCGAGGACCCGTCGTCCGGCCAAGCCTGAGCCATCGCCTGTGGTCCGCGGCGACGCTGGGCCTGTGGGCCGCCGGGACACCCTGAGAACCCCCATCTATCGCCGCACCAGCTCCCTGGCCATGGACGCGAGCACCGCCCTCCCTGACCACGAGGGCTCCCTGTCGACGCGGCGTCAGGTCGTGTTGGTCGTGGACGATGAACCGGACATCCTCGCCTCTATCAAGAGCTTCCTGGAGGGGGCCCTGGAGAACGTCCACGTCGAGACCGCCACCTCCGGGCCCCAAGCCCTCCACTACGTCCGCGAGAACGCCATCGACCTGATCCTCTCCGACTACAGGATGCCGGACATGAACGGCCTCGAGCCCCTCGAGGAGGTCAGACGGCTCCAGACCGAGACCCCGAGGATCCTCATGACCGCCTACCCCGAGCTCGAGGTGGCGCTGGACGCCATCAACAGTGCGACCGTAGAAGGGTTCTTCACCAAGCCGTTGGAGCCGACCTCGTTCGCGCAGAGCGTCACCAAGATCCTCAGGACCAGGCACGCCAAGGACCTGCGCGAACGCGCCTACGGCCGGGCCCTGGACCTGCTCAGGCAGCGCCGGGGACCAGGCCGGCGCGATGGGGCACCAGCTCCAGCCTGAGACCTGGCGCCGGCCGGTGGACCGGGGCCGGCCGACGAGGCCCAGGGCGCCTACGCGAACCGTCTTATACCCCTGACCTCGAAGATGTTCACCATGCCCACCGAACAGGCTTTCGAGGTACGGGAGACCCCGCTTTCCGCCGAGCGCCAAGTGGTGCTCGTCGTCGACGACGAGCCCGACATCCTCACCTCGATCAAGACCTTCCTGGAGGGTGCCCTGGAGAACGTCCACGTCGAGACCGCCACCTCCGGGCCCCAAGCCCTCGACTACGTCCGCGAGAACGCCGTCGATCTGATCCTCTCCGACTACAGGATGCCGGACATGAACGGCCTCGAGCTTCTGGCCAAGGTCCGCGAGCACCGGGCCCGGGTCCCACGGATCATCATCACGGCCTACCCCGACCTGGAACTGGCCCTCGACGCGATCAACAACGAGGACGTCGAGCGGTTCTTCACCAAGCCGCTGGACCCGCTGCAGATCGTCCAGACGGTCCAGGAGATCCTCCACGCGCAGCGATCCAACGCCATGCGCAAGCAGGCCTACGCCCGGGCGCTGCACATGCTTCGCAAAGAGCGCAAGGCTCGAGCTTCCGACGACGAGTCCATGGCCGTCTGATCCGCTCCTGGCCCGTTCGGACGCCTGTCCCCGGGCGCCCTCTTCTCCGGTCTCTCGACCCGCGTATCGTGAAGGTGGGGTCTGTCATCCTCGAGCGAGCCTGCAGTCTAGCTGTACCCGGGGACGCTCTCTGGTCCGCTGGGCGGAGGGCCGCCGTCGAGGGGGAGGTGCACCTGCAGAGCGATGCCGGGGCCTGGCTCCAGGGGTGCGGCCTCGAGCTGGCCGCCGTGACGTTCGATGAGCGCCTTGGCGATGTAGAGGCCCAGCCCCGTCCCCCTGGCCCGGTGGCCCTCCACCTCGATCGAGAGCGCGTAGGGTGCGAAGAGATCGGCGGCATCGTCGACCGAGATGCCGGGGCAGTGCAGCTCGATGTCCACCCCTTGGCTGTCGCCGGTGGCGTGGAGAGGGATCCGGTCGCCCGGCTGGGCGTGATCGACCGCGCAGGTCACAAGCTGCCCCAGGGCGTGCTCGAAGAGCCGCCGGTCGATCTCGGCCTTCAGCCCAGGGGCGACCGATAGGTCGATCTCGACGCCACGGCCACCCGATCGGTCAGCCAGGGTAGCAAGCGCGGCGGCCAGATCGGTCGGGCGCCGGTCGAGGGGGGCAGGGTCGGCCT
>CAYXGD010000209.1:0-4094 GCA_964464425.1 uncultured Thermoplasmatales archaeon | reverse complement strand
GCCTCGTTCGACGTAGAAGCTCCAGCTGCCAGCGGGCCCGTCGGTGCCGGTGGCCTCGGTCTTGGTGTGGGGGACCAGGAAGGACTGGTAGGGGGTGATCTGCAGGAGGGTGGGGACGGCCTGGCCCTCCTCGAGACCGGACGGCAGGTGCAGGCTTAGCGAGAGCCGGGTGCCATCCTCGGCGGTCAGCTCGTGCAGCGTGCTGGTGACCTCCTCGTAGATCGGGTCGGTGAGGTTGGCCTTCCAGGCAGCTGGTGGGAGCCGCTCTGCGGTGGCCTGGCTGGGGTCGAGATCGCTGGTGTCGTCGCCGCCGATGCAACCGGTCAGCAAGGGTCCGGCCAGCATCAGGGCCAGGAGCAGGGCCCGTCGCATCGACCCGGAGTCGGTGAGGCCCTTCTTAGCCGTTGTGCTGGTCGTCTTGAACGAGGGCGAGCAAGCTCCAAGCCAATGCACAAGAGGGAGCGGGACCAACGTGGCCCCGTGAGCTGGCTACGCGACCGGCTGACCAAGAAGCGGCTTGCCGCCGTCGCGGTGCTCTTGGCCACCTCGGTGGCCGTCATCGCGCTAGGCGATCCGTTGGCCCATCCGGGCGAGGGGGAGCAGGCCGACGGTCAGCGGGGCGTGGCCGGGATGCCGCGGATCGTCGAGCTCTCGGCGGTGGCCATCGCGATCATCCTGGCGCTGCCGCCCAGCGGCCGAAGGTCGGAGCCGGACGACCCGTGACCTCCGGCCTCACCCCAGCTCCCTCAACGCCTTCTGATCCAGGCCCCGGACCGCCTGGATGCCGATGGCTGCCGAGACGGCCACCCCCAGCAAGAGCACGGCGGCGGCCGTGGCCAGGGTGGCCAGCACGAGCGCGCCCTCGTCGATGGGGAGCAGGGGGAAGGCCAAGCCCTGCACCTGGTCGAGGCGGCCGGCCACCGGCAGGAGCGCCAGGGCTCCCAGCGCGAGGCCGATGACCAGCGGGGCCAGGGTCTCGGTGGCGATGCCGATGGCGATGTCGCGGCGACGGGCGCCTAACGCGACGAACACGGCGTCGGTCGACCGCCGCTCTGCGCGGGCTCGCAGGCCGAGGAGCACGACGATGAGGACCAACGTGCCCAGGCCGAGGGCCGCCATGGCGGCCAGGGTGTTCCCGGCGCGCAGTTGACCCTCGAGCTGGTCGGCGACCATGGCTTGGCTGGACCGCGCGGCCAGGCCCTGGTCCTTGAAGACGTCCTGGAGGTCCCCGGCGTAGGTAGCAGGGTCGATGCTCGGCGGGAGGAGGATGCGCTGTTCGCCAGCGATCTGGTTGAAGTGGACGGGCAGGGCGTCCTTGCTGATGTAGACGCCTTCCAGCAGGCGGGTCTCGACGATGCCGACGACCTGGTAGGAGAGCCGCCCCTGGGGCCCCTCGATGAAGAGGGTGTCGGTCTCCAGGGTCCCCCAGACCGACCGGGAGACGACGGCCTGGTCCTGGCTGGTGGCCACGGCACGGAACGGCTGGTCTGGCCCACCGGGGACCGGGGTGACCAGGTGCTCGTGTCGCTGGGCGAAGGACGTGTCCAGCCCGTAGATGGTCTGGAGCTCGCCGGTGCCGGCCGAGTGGATGCCCGTGCCGGTCACGCGCATCATGGGCTCGAGGCCCTGGGTCTGCCGCAGGAGCTGGGTGGCCCGATCGGCGGCCTGGGGATCCTCGGGCAGCAGCTCGCCCAGGGAGCTCGTGAACCGTGGCGTCGTCGCGATGACCTGGTACCCGCCGGCTTCGACGTCGGCGTCGGGGGTGGCAGCTTGGGACAGGGCCAGGCCGGAAAGCAGAGCGGCCAGCACCAGGACGGTGGTCGCCCCGGCCAGGGCGAGGTAGGCGTGGGAGGAGCGGGTTCGGAAGAGGCCCAGGTTGGACACGCGCACCGTGGCCGCTCGGGCCAGGAGCGGCTCGAGCAGCGGGGCCCAGAAGAGCGCGATCGCCCCGGCGCCGCCAGCGCCCGCGGCCAGCAGGAAGCCGGTGGTCGGGTCCAGGTCGGCCAGGGCCACCAGCGCCACCAAGGCCCCGGCCAGGAGGATGGCCGTGCCGGCGACGATGGCGCGGATGCGTTGGCCGGTGGGGAGCGTCGAGCTCCTCGGGTCCTGGCCCTCGACGGGGTGGCGCAGGGTGAGCCAGGCGGTCGCGCCGACCGGGAGGCCGGCCAGGAGCGGGATGATCAGGGCGCCCAGGTTCGGTAGCAGGACGGGCGTGGCCGACAGGCCGATCCCTCTGGCGATGGCCAGGCCCAGCAGTGGGGCCAGGAGCAGGGCGGCGAACAGGCCGACCAGGAAGGGCGGGCCCAGGTGGAGGAGGACCAGGGTCCAGCTCGTCCGCCGGCGTTGGCCGAGGCCGGCGAGCACCTGGAGCTCGCCTTGGAGCCGTCGGGTGTGCAGCCCGGCGGCCCACGTGGCCAGCAGGATGCCGGCCAGGACCCCGGCCGGAAGGACCACAAGCAGGAGGTCCTCGGTGGCCGACAGCCGGGCTTCACGGTCGGCTTCGCGACGGTCGGCGTCAGCCTGGTAGGTCAGGCCCCGGAGCGGATCGAAACGGTCCTCCCCGGCGTTGCTGGCCTCGTCCACCACGCGACGGAGCCCTTGGGTGTCGGCCGCCGGCAGCCCGTCGAGCACGCTCTGACCGGGTCTGGCCATGACGAGCAGGCCCGTGGCCTGGTCTTCGAGGTCCAGGGCCGCTTGCATGGCCGGTAGGGGGAGGACGACCAGGCCGGTGCTGCCTGGACCGAGGACCGACAGGTCGGTGGGCTGCGCGGTCAAGTCGAGGCGGGCCTGATCCGTGAGGCCGAGCTGCGCGCCGACGGCCCTGAAGCCCTGGCCTTGGAGCAGGCGGCCGAGTGCCTGGGCGTCCCGTGCGTCGAAGACCTGGACGATCTCGAGCCGGAAGGCGACGTTGTCGGCCAGCTTGGCGTGGACGCGCAGGGTCCAGTTGCCGGCCTCCGGAGCCTCGATCGTGATCCGGGGCATCTCGGGGTCGGCCGGGGTCCCGGCGTCGTCGAGCTGCTGCTGACCGGTGGGGGAGACGGTCTCGAGGTCGAAGTCGGTGTCGTTGCCGGCGGTCGACAGGAAGGCCACCAGCCGCGTGGCGCCCTGCGGGACCTCGGTGTGGAACTCGTACTCGTCGGCGTCGTCGTGGACGTACATGTCGCCGACCTGGACGGTCCTGACGAGCTGCCCCTGCTCGCTCTCCCGGAGCCGGACCTCCTCGTCGGGCGCCTGCTGGATGCGGACCTGGACATCGTGGCTGGTGATCGACCGGTCGCCAGGGTCGACCAGCGCCTGACCCTGGCCCGGGACCGGGAGGTCGAGGGCCTGGAGGCTGGCTGGCGGGAGCCCGAGCACGGTCCAGGCTGCGGTCGTGGTCGCCCCGCTGGTGAGCAACGCGTCGCGGCCCAGGTAGATCGGCGCGTACCGGTCGGCCGGGCCGCCACGGAGCTGGCTGACGTTGCTTTGGAGCTGGCTGAGGTCGCTGGTCGGGAGCGTGTACCCGCCCGGGGTGTGGATCGTGCCCATGACCTGGCCGAGAGCCTGCTGGTCGGCGTCCTCCTGGGCTAGCTCGGCGCTCTGGAGGGCCAGGTCCGTGCTGGTGGCCAGGAGGCCGGCGATCAAGATACCCAGCGCGATGAGCAGCGGACCGGCCGGGCGCTTGGTCCAGACGCGGGCCGCCGAGGCAAGCAGCAGATCCACGGCTCAACCCCTCTCCTGCATCACGCCGTCGCGCAGGTCGTAGGTGCGCACGGCGTGGGCAGCCATGATGTCGTCGTGGGTGACCACGAGGCAGGCCCGTGGCGTGCCGGGCTCCTCGGCGTACCGGGAGAAGACCTCAGCCACGAGCTCGGCGGTCTCGTGGTCGAGGGCCGCGGTGGGTTCGTCGGCCAGGAGGAACGTGGGCTGTTTGGCGAAGGCGCGGGCTACGCTGGCGCGCTGGGCCTCCCCGCCGCTGACCTCGGCAGGGTACCGGTGTTCGAGGCCCTCGAGGCCGACCTCGGCCAGGGCTCGGAAGGCGGCCTTGCGTGCCTCGGCGGCACGCTTGCCACCGATCCGGGCGCTCATGGCCACGTTCTCCCAGAGCTTGAGCT
>CAYXGD010000208.1:0-4143 GCA_964464425.1 uncultured Thermoplasmatales archaeon | reverse complement strand
CCCTCTTCGAACGCTTGGACCCCCAGAAGTACCCCGACGGGACAGGGATCGGGCTGGCGATCTGCCGGCGGATCGTGGAGCGCCACGGCGGCAGGATCTGGGTGGACTCCGAGATCGACGAGGGGACCACCGTCCACGTGACCTTGCCAGAGGAGCCTCCCCAGGACGACCCCCTGGACATGGCTCAACGGATGGCGCTGACCGACCGCCACCGGTCGGCGGTCACCCAGCGCTGAGACCGCCGTCGACCACGAGACAGGTCCCGTTGATCGCAGAGGCGCGTTCGCTCAGCAGGAAGGCGACGGCGTGACCGACCTCCTCGGGTTCGATCAGGCGGCCATCGGGCTGGCTGTCCGCGATGGCGGCAAGCTCGGCCTCCTCGTCCACCGACCGGGCCAGCAGCGGTGTCCGGACCGGGCCCGGGCAGACGGCGTTGACCCGGATCCCATCCTTGGCGTGCTCGAGGGCGGCGGTACGGGTCAGGCCCAGGATGGCGTGCTTGGTCGCCGCGTAGGTCCCAGCCTGGGGGAACCCGGTGAACCCGGCCACCGACGAGCAGTTCACGATGGCGCCGTGGCCTTGCTCGGCCATGAGGGGGAGCTGGGCGGCCAGGCAGTACAGGGTCCCGTCCAGGTTGGTCGATCGGACGGCCTCCCAGTCGCCCGGCGCGGCCTCGCCGAGGGTGGCCCAGGGTCCCATCACGCCGGCGTTGTTGAACGCGCCGTCCAACCGACCGAACCGGTCGACCACGTCGTCCACGGCCGATCGGACGGCCGCGCGGTCGCGGACATCCAGACCGAGGGCGAGGTGGTCCCCGCCGAGCTCGTCGCGCCGGGCCTGGGCACGACCCTCGTCGATGTCGGCCAGGATGACCGTGGCACCCGCCTGGGCCAGCACACGGCTGGTCGCGGCACCGATGCCGGAAGCGGCCCCCGTCACCAGGCAGATCTTGCCATCCAGCACGTTCACACCTCGGGGTCTCGTGAAGCAGAGCCGGCCCGAGAGCAAGGTCCTTTCGGAACCCGAACACAGCCCGAGTGACCGTCCCTTCGACGGTCGACCGTTCTATATCCGTCATCCCTACATTCGGACAGGGGGGCAACGACCATACGCCCGAGAGGACCATGTCAAGGTATGTCTCACACCGCCGAGTTGGGGGATGTAGAGGTCCCTGCGACCTTCTCTCCAGATGGGGCCGTCGGCCTCATGCAACAAGAAGGGATCGTGGGCGCCGGAGGCGCCGGCTTCCCGACCTACGTGAAGTACCGGAGCCCACCGCGGACCCTGATCGTCAACGGGGCCGACAGCGAGCCTGGCTACTACAAGGACAAGCTGCTCATGCGCGACGAGCCCGAGGCCTTGATCGATGTCTTCCAGATGCTCGACAGCATCTTCAGCATCGACACGGCCATCGTGGTCGGCGAGGAGGTCGCCGAACCCTACATGAAGGAGCTCGAGGAGCACGCTCAGGAGCTCAAGAACTTCAGCGTCGGGTACATCCCAGCCGAGTACAAGTACGGCGAGGAGCGCGCCCTGATCAAGGCGCTCACCGGCATGGAGATCCCCAAGGACGATCTCCCCCAGGACCACGGCATCGTCGTCAACAACGTCGAGACCCTGTTCAACGTCTACCGGGCCGAGTTCCGGGAGCGCCCGGTGGTCACCAAGTTCCTCCACCTCTACGGTGAGGTCCCCGGGAACACGGTCTACGAGGCGCCCATCGGTACGTTCGCCGAGGACCTGCTCAGGATCCACGGCGAGGACCCCTCGGACTACGAGCACTGCAAGCTCTACGACGGCGGGCCGATCCTCTCGGACCTGGCCCTCGAGCACATGGGACCCCACGCCTGGGCCCCGGTCAAGAAGACGACCAACGCGTTCCTGGTCGTCCACCCCGACAAGGACCGGCCGCGCAAGAGCTACTACCCGACCGAGGACGGCTGGGAGCACAACAGCATCGACGCCGACTTCGCCGCCGATGAGATCGTCAACGTCGAGGACGAGGTCGGCCGCGTCCGGGTCCCCATCGTCGGCAAGTTCCAGACGCCTGGGAAGCTCAAGGTCACCGAAGGCGACGACGTGGAGAAGGGCCAGCTCCTGGCGGCCCCCCACCCGACCAAGCTCTCGGTCGGCTGCCACGCGTCGATCACCGGCGAGGTGACCGCGGTCACGAGCGAGTGGATCGAGATCACGACCTGAGCACGCCTGGAGCGGCCGGCCCCGGGCGCAGCGGGGACCGGTGATCCGCCGACCCACCCCCGAGGTGACCCGGAGCAACAGGCACCTTAGGGAGTGTTGGAACCCACGTTGGGGGTGAACCCAACCTATATCCGGCCGCCGGTTCCTTGCAAGGACCAGCTTGGAGGCTGCACCATGCGACTGGTCCCGACCATCATCCTATCAGCGATCCTGCTGGTCGCCCTGGCCCCACCGGGCGTGGCCGCGGAGACCGAGGAACAGACCAAGACCTACCTCGGCGGAGGGTGGTACGCCAGGGGCAACTTCAACGAGGAGATCTACAACGGGGAGCTCCTCTTCGACGTCGCCCCAGGCGACACCGTGATGATCGACATCCGGGACGTCACGGGGGTCACCGTGGCAGCCTACATCTCGTTCCACGCTGGCCCCGGGTACGACGGGAGCCTGACGGGCGCTGCCGGTGAATCCGTCGGCACCGAGGAGATCTGCCACCAGGAGATCGTCGAGGTGCCTGCTGAGGCCACGAGGATGCGTGTCGTCCTCAACAGCCCGGAGACCATGGACATGCTCTCTTGCCAGCCCCAGACGGCCACGTGGGGCACCATCACCGTGGCCAGCGCGAACTAAGGCTCCGGCTCCTGGTCAGGCGTGCCAGCGCCCGGCCGCAGGTGCTCGCGCCAGACCTCCTGGAGCGCGGTGAGCACGTCGAGTTCGCGCCGGTGCTTGACGACCACGCCGGCCGCCAGGATCAGGTAGATCCAGGTGAACCACTCACGGACCAAGGCCCCGCTCTGCAGCCCCGCTGGCATGGGGCTTGGCAACCACCCCACCAGGTAGGGATCGAGGAGCGGATCGGCAGCCTGCACCGACCAGAGGATCAGCAGGGTCCAGGCATGCCACCGCCTGAACCGCAGGGTCATCAGGCAAGCGACAGCGAAGAGCGCCTGGGCCGCCGTGAGGAGGACCTCGACCTGCTGGCCGGGGCCCAGGGGTAGGGCCTCGTGCATGCCCAACCCCCGCTGAGCGGTGCCGAACGCGAAGATGATGGGGATCATCGCGATCAGCACCGTCCACTGGTTGATCTTGCTGGAGACGACGTTGGTGATGCCGTGCTGGGCGCGGTCGGTCTTGGCCCAGTAGCTGACGGTGATCAGCTCGGGGAACTCCGAGAGGAGCGGTGCGATCCACTGGAAGAGGAAGTAGGCCGGGACCCCCAGCGCCATGGCCAGGCCGATCGTGTTGTGGTAGAACGGTTCGACGCTCAGGAACAGCACCAGGCCGCCGCCCACGAACAAGCCCGACATGATCGCGTTGCGGGTCCCCTTGGGTTGCGAGAGGATCCAACGGGGGATCGCCGGGAGGTTCTCCTCGTCCTCCTCCTCGGTGGGCATCTTGTAGGTCAGGCCGAGGTAGATGAGGTACATCAGGGTCAGGACGACCGAGTCCACCAGGGTGATGCTCCCTCTCAGCGCGAACGTGAACGAGTAGACCGTCGGGACGAGCAGGGCGACGACCTCCAGCGAGCTGGTCGCCGGCAGGTCGACCTGGTCGACGGGCTCCCCCCGGCTCCTCCCGGTATGGGCGTAGACGAAGAACACCAGGGGCAGGAAGAGCCCGACGAGCAACCGGTTGGCACCGGTGAAGTTGGCGGTCACCAAGGCCAGCTTGTCGGCAGCTAGCGTGGTGGCCTCGTAGGTGATCACCGCCTCCACGGCGAACTCGGGGAGGACCTGGATCAACGCGAGCAAGGCGAAGGCCAGGCCGCGGGAGATGAAGAAGGAGGCGACCTCCGTGGCCCACGCGATCGCCAGGCTGGAGCCCATGACGCCCGCGAACGGGAGCGCCGTGAGCCCGAACCGTTCCCACAAGCTGGCCAGCGAGGTCCCTCCGGAGGCGCCAGCCGGTCCCGGGCCTTGAGGGTTTCTGATAGGCAGGGCGGCCAAG
>CAYXGD010000207.1:0-4148 GCA_964464425.1 uncultured Thermoplasmatales archaeon | reverse complement strand
GGTAGATGACGAGGCTGACCCCGATGGCCGCCATGGTCCCGACCGGGATGCTCCTACGGGGATCCTTGAGGTCCCCGCTCATGTTGGCGCCGGCCAGGATGCCGGTGGCTGCAGGGAAGAAAACGGCGAAGACCAGCCAGAACGAGGTGCCCTGGAACCCGGAATCAGGCTCACCAGGGAAGCTGCCTAGCCACTGGACCGGCTCGGTCATCGATCCGGTGACCGCGGCCCCGGCCACGGAGATCAGGCTGGCACCGATGACGGCCATGATGACGTACTGGACCCGGAAGGCCAGGCTGCTGGACAGGTAGGCGATGGCGAACAGGATCGCGAAGACGCCGAGGTCGACCAGGAAGGCGGGATGGTCGGGGAAGATGTAGAGCCAGCCCTCCCGGAAACCGAAGATGTACATCGTCACCGCCAGGGCTTGGGCGATGTAGAGCGGGATGCCGATGCTGCCGCCGACCTCGATCCCGAGGCTCTGGCTGATGATGCTGTAGGCCCCGCCACCACCGATCCGGATGTTGGTGGTGACGCTCGACATCGAGAGCCCTGTGGTGATCGTGATCATGAACGCCAGGAGGATGATCAGGAGGCCCAGGCCGAGACCGGCGTTGCCGACCACCCATCCCAGGCGGAGGTACATGATCACGCCGAGGACGGTCAGGATGGTCGGCGTGAACACGCCGGCGAACGTCCCGAACTTCTCCGGTGCGACGAACGGCGGCTCGACGTCCTGGCTGGCCACCGGGTCCTCGTCGGGCACGTCGAGCGGGTCGGGTTGCTGCTCGTCCAAGTTCCCACCTAACCGGCACCGGCACCCGTCGTGGATCCAACGCCTGGCGGCAGGGTAAGCCCTGGTCGCTGAAAAGGCTGGGGGTGGTCGCGTCTAGGCACCTGGCGCCCACCCCTCCGTCGGTCCGCTGCGGCTACCCGGTCACCGTCCGGGGAACAAGCCCCACGCCGGTTCGAGGACGTAGACGCCGGTGTACATGTCGGGCACGACCAGGTAGCCGTGGTGATCCCAGGCCCCGCCCCAGACCCGCGGGACCGACGGGTCCCCGGTCGGGTTGAGCGTGGGGACCAGCGGCGGCGGGGTCTCGTGGGGTTGGTAGAAGCCCAAGGTCACCGGATCGGCTTGGCGCCCCTGCGTGGAGACGTCGAAGACCCAGGCGCCGGCGTGGTTCCAGGCCACGTAGACCTGGCCGTAGGGGCTGATGTCGATGTTGTGGGGGCTGAACCGGTAGCTGGTCCAGGGCGGCAGGTCGCTGACCGGCAGGGTCCAGTTGCTGAGGACCTGGGGCTGCCTGGGATCGGTGATGTCGAGGACGCTGATCATCGGCGGCGGTGAGCCGTCCAGGGTCCCAGCCTCGTCGTTGAACACCTCGCCGCCGACGACCAGCAGCGCGCGGCCGTCGACGAGCGTGTCCGAGGCGACCTGCTTGTGCCAGCCGACGACCTCAGGCCCGGTCTCGACGATGACCTGTGGGTCGGTCGGGTCGGTCACGTTGTAGATGGCGAAGCTGGAGCCATCGCTGCCGGTCGTGTAGAGCAGCGTGTCACCGGTGGCCGGGTGCTCGTGGACGTAGGCGTCGTGGCCGCCCGGCACCTCGGCGATCTGCTCCAAGGGCTCGTCGGCGGCAGGATCGAAGCGGATGATCTCGACGGCGTTCGTGAAGACGTAGATGGTCCCATCGATGGTCTTGGTCCAGAGGTTGTGCGTGGCCACGCCCTCGATGCCGCCGACGAACGTCGGCGCCTCGGGGTCGCTGACGTCGTAGGCCATGACCCCGCTGGAGAAGCCCTGGCTGTTCTGGACCCCGTCGGGGCCCGTGGCGGTGGTGCAGTCACCGGCGACCGTGCCCGGCGCCTGGTTCTGCTCGGAGGCCTGGCATCCGAAGAACACGTAGTGGCCGTCCTGGCTGAACCGGGCATCGTAGTCCCGGCCGGCCGAAGGGATGAAGCTGACAGGTTCGGGGTTGGCCGGGTCGCTGATGTTGACCAGGGTCACCCCACCGTCCCCGTAGTAGCTGGCCACGGCGGCCAGGTGACCGTGGATGTCGATCTCGGTCCAGCCGCCCTGCGCGGTGGCCGGGTGGACGCTGGTCATGTCCGTGTGGCCCTTGACCGAGAGGCCGACGGCCTGGGTGTGGCTCTCCGGGTTCTGGTGGTCGCCGTGCATGACCGGCAGCTTGTCCATGACCTCCTCGTCCGGCGGTGGCGGGACGAAGGGCGTCTCTGACGTGTCGCCGGCCGAGCCCTGCTCGCTGCTGTCGGGGTCGAGCTGATCGCCCAGGCAGCCTGCCAGGCCGAGGGTGAGCGTCATCAGCGCGATCAGGACGGTGGTCTTGGTGGCCATCCGGTGCCTCCGGGCCTTGAGGGAGACCGTGGGCGCTTAGGTCTTTCGGGGGCATGCCTATCCAGCCGCTGACGGGATGGGGGAAAGCAGAGAGAGCAGAGGCAGCAGAGGGAGCGGAGGCCTGGGGGGACTCCACCGGGGCCAGCCAGGGGGCGGCCGGTGGTTCGACAACCGTCCGACGGGGCCCCAGGATCTCCTTCCGAGGTTCGTCATCACGCTTGCGACCGGTCTGCCCTTCTGCACGCTGATCCCCTGCTACCTCTGCTTCCTCTGCTTTCCCTTCCGCCCCCGGACCCGCTAGCCTCAAGGACCCTGGCCCTGTCCCAGCCCTGTGGTCTCGGTCCCGCTGGCCCTGGGCGCGCTGACCCTCCGTGTGCTCATGCTGGGCTACGAACGGATCGTGACCAAGGAGCTCACCCAGGACCGGACCTCGGTGGGTGCCGCCTTCCTCTTCTTCGCCATCGGCACCATGATCTGGCTGCCGGCCCTCCTGTGGACCGGGATCCCCGAGCCTAGGGTGTTGGCCTACGCCGGCGGGGCCAGCCTGGTCTACGCTCTGGCCTTCATCCTCTACGTCAGCGCGCTGGCCCGGAGCGAGGCCAGCATCGTGGGCCCGCTCTACCACACCAGCATCCTGGTCGTGATCCTGATGGCCTTCGTCTTCCTCGACGAGGCCGTGACCCCACTGCGGGTCCTGGGCGGGGGCCTGCTGGTCTACGGCGCCTCGATGCTCCGGATGAAGGGCGGACCGCTGGCCATCGTCCGATCGGCCAAGGCCCTTCTGGCCGACCGGGGAGCGGTCATGATGATCGCTGGCAGCTTCCTGTTGGGCGCCGGGCGGATCGTGGACAAGTGGATCGTCTCGAGCTTCGCCACCGACGTCTCGCTGGGCGAGGTCGCGCCGACGATGGGGTACGCGATCTTCCAGAACCTCTTCATCGCCCTGTGGATGCTGGTGATCCTGGTCGCCATGGGCCGGGCCCGGGCCACCCTGGACCTGCTCCGTGAGCGCCCGAGGACCGCCTTCGTGGCCGGGTTCATCAACCTGACCAGCTACCTGTTCCTGCTGATCGCCTTCACCGGGCTGGATGCCAGCGTGGCCGAGCCGGCCAGCTCGCTGTCGATGCTGGTCACCGTCGCCTTGGCCGGGTGGCTGTTCGGCGAGCCGTGGCGCGAGCGGTTGCTGGGCGCCGTGGTGATGGTCGGCGGCGCGTGGCTCTTGTTCCTCTAACCGACCGGCGCCAGCGGTCAGGGATCAGTAGCTGAACAGGTCCACGCCGCCGGTCACGCCGATGACCTGGCCGGTGACGTAGCCTGCCTGCTCGCTGGCCAGGTAGGCCACCAGACCGGCCACGTCCTCCTCGCTGCCGAGCTTGCCCATGGGCGTGGCGTCGACGATCCGGGCGAAGTAGGGGTTGATCTCCTCGATCAGCTCGCGCTCCATCTCGGCCAGCTCGCCGACCACGATGTTGGGTGCCAGCGCGTTGGAGGTGACACCGTCGGGAGCGCCCTCGAGGGCCAGGGTCTTGGCCAGACCCAGCAGGCCGGCCTTGGTGGCCGAGTAGGAGAGCTGCCCGAACCCGCCGTGGGTGCCGGCGATGCTGGACATGGTGATGATCCGGCCCCAGCCGCGCTCCCGCATGCCGGGGAACAGGGCTTTGGAGATGTTGTAGGCGCCGGTGAGGTTGACGGCGATGTCGCGGTCCCAGGTGTCGTCGTCGAACCCGCCGGCACGGCCGCGGGCGTCGACGAAGCCGGCGTTGTTGACCAGGATGTCGACCCCGCCGGT
>CAYXGD010000206.1:3133-4154 GCA_964464425.1 uncultured Thermoplasmatales archaeon | reverse complement strand
GGGTCGAGGAGAGGCTGTCGCCGGCGATCTCCTGGGTCAAGGCCAGCGCCACGGGTTCCGGCATCGCCAGGAGCTCCGTCCGGAGGCCCGCGTAGATGGCCATGGACATCGCCCCGGTGGCCAGCAGACCCCAAAGGAACCCTCGGCTGATCCGCCGGCGGGTCCCAGGGCTCAGACCATCCGGGCTGTCCGAGGCACCGGGTCGCGGACGTAGGCCGCCGAGCGGCGGTCCGCTGGGGCCACCAGAGCCTGGCATCGTGAACCCCTTGAGCCCTTGCCCCCGTTTGAAGCCTGGGGTGCCTCGCTCGTCAGCATCGCTGGCCGGTAAGATGCGGGGAGCCCAAGCTTTTTAGCCTCCCTACGGCCTGTCGGTCCCATGCCGGTCGGCAGGATAACGTTCTTCCACGCCCGCAAGGGCTACGGCTTCATCGAGACCGACGAGCTCGATGATGATGTCTTCTTCCACGCCTCTGAGATCGACGGCCCGGACCCCCAAGAGGGGCAGGAGATCGAGTTCGACGTCGAGCAGGCCCCCCGAGGTCCGCGCGCCGTCAACATCACGCTCCTGTGACCGGCCCCGATCGCCCTCCCCCGGTGCATGCCGAACCTCAGCGAAGCTTGGACCCTGATACTCGAGTATCCTACCGTTAGAGCGCCTACCGGCTCCCTGCGCCACGCCGACGTTTCGAGGCAACTCCAGCAACGGGTTTCAAGGGGGACCCTCAGAGCCTAGGGGTCCGCTCGGCAGAGGGCACGACCCCACCGTGTGCCCCTGGCCGCGGTCCACGACCGCGAGGAGCGACACCACGAGTGCTGGCCTACCGGTCGGCTCCTGCCCGGATCCTTCGGTCCTGGGGAGGAGCCGGCCGGGTCCCTTCCCTCCACGGCGCTTGCCCGCTACGCTCTGGGGCTACGATGCGGGGGGCAGGATCCTGGCCGGATGTTGGGCTGTGTCGCATCCGGCCGCTCGCCAGGTCACCGGGGCGGTTGGTGTGTGACCTGGCGATCGAACTTCGTTCGA
>CAYXGD010000206.1:0-3033 GCA_964464425.1 uncultured Thermoplasmatales archaeon | reverse complement strand
ATCCTGCCCGCTCGTCTACGCTACGCTCTGGGGCTACGATGCGGGGGGCAGGATTGCGGCCGGATGTTGTGCTGTGTCGCATCCGGCCTCTCGTCAGGTCAGCGGGACGGTAGGGTCTGACCTGGCGATCGAACGTCGTTCGAATCCTGCCCGCTCGTCTACGCTACGCTCTGGGGCTACGATGCGGGGGGCAGGATTCGAACCTGCGAAGGCCTATGCCACCGGATCTTAAGTCCAGCCCATTTGGCCGGGCTCTGGTACCCCCGCGTGTTGGGTGGCTTCTGTTGTTGCAGGCCGCCGGCTCTTAAGGTTCACACGGCTTGGTTCCCGGTGGTGGCGCCGTGTTCCGTGGAGACCGGTTCCGAGGTGGTGCCGGGCCTCCAGGTTCGTACGGATGGCCCCGTGTCCCCCCTCCGTAGGCCCAGGGAGCCCCTGCGGCCAACACCTGGCGTCCACGCCAGCCGACAGGGCCGGAGCCTAGCGCCCTGGGGCCGGGGGGGCTTCCTGCCACCCGATCTCCAGCCGCTTCGGGGACCCTAGGCTTAAGCCGCGCCAACCCGGTCAGGGGCCTCCAGATGCCGCAAGGGACCGTGAAGTTCTTCCACACAGGGAAGGGCTACGGCTTCATCGAGACCGAGGCCAACGACGAGGACGTGTTCTTCCACGTCGAGGACATCGAGGGCCCGGAACCCCGGGAGGGCCAGGAGATCGAGTTCACCATCGAACAGGCGCCCCGGGGACCTCGAGCAGCCGAGATCGAGCTCCTCTGACCGGAGCACCCACCGCCGCCTGCCACCGCTGGCCTGGCTCCAGCCGAGTTGCTGGACCTTCGGCCGTGGTGTGGGCTGGGGAGCCGCTGGGCAGCCGTCAAGACCTTAACACCCCCAGGGCTTGGACCGTCCATGCGCGCGTTCGGGTTCCAGGAACACGGCGGCCCAGAGGTCATGCAGGCGTTCGAGATGGATGAGCCCAAGGTCGGGCCAGGCGAGGTCAAGATCGACGTCGAGGCCGTGGCCCTCAACCACCTGGACATCTGGGTGCGCGAGGGGTGGCCGGGCTTGGACCTCGAGCTGCCGCACGCGATGGGCACCGACTGCGCGGGCACCGTCGCCGAGATCGGGGATGGCGTCCAGGGCATCTCCGAGGGCGACGAGGTCGTCATCAACCCGGCGCTCTGGTGCGGGGTCTGCCACTACTGCGAGCGTGGCGAGCAGTCGATGTGCATGGACTTCGCGATCATGGGCGAGCACGTGCAAGGGGTCCTCTCCGACCAGATCGTCGTCCCCGCTGGCAACGTCCTCGTCCGGCCCGGTCGGTTCTCCAAGGCCGATGCTGCCGCGGCCCCGCTAACCTTCCAGACCGCCTGGCGCATGGCGCGCCGAGGCCGCATCCAGCCTCGTGATGTCGTCCTGGTGCCGGGCGCCGGCGGCGGCGTAGCCACGGCAGCCATCCAGGTCGCCAAGTACCTGGGTGCCCGGGTCATCGCGACGACGAGCACGAAGGAGAAGGCCGAGAACGCCCTGGAGATCGGCGCCGACGATGTCGTCTTCTACACCGACGACGACTGGGGCAAGAACGTCTACGAGCTGACCGACAAGCAAGGGGTCGACGTCGTCCTCGACAGCGTCGGTGGACCGGTCTGGCCCCAGGCTCAGCGCTTCATGGCCAACGGCGGCCGGCTGGTCAACGTCGGGGCCACCGGTGGGTTCGAAGCCAAGCTGGATCCCCGGTACGTCTTCAGCAAGCAGTTGGAGTTCATCGGGTCGACGATGGCGTCGGCCAGCGAGTTCGAGGAGGTCATGTACCTGGTCTTCAACGGCTACCTGGAGCCGATCGTCGACAGGACGTTCAGCTTCGACGAGGCCGCTGACGCGGTGACCTACCTGGAGAAGGGCGAGCAGTTCGGGAAGGTCGTCGTCGAGCTCTGACGCCGAGCGACCAGGTCGGTGGCCCGGTGAGGTCTCAAGCCCGCCGGCGCCGCTTGCTCTTGGACTCGGGGACGTAGCCGAGCTTCCACTCGATGTCGTCCAGCGTCTTCTGCAGCGCCTTCTTCTTGGCGATCAAGCGGTTGGCCTGGGGCTCCTCCTTCTTCACGCAGGACGCGCACTGGACGTGGTCCAACCGGCCCTCGATCTGCTCGACCTGGCGGGAGATCTTGGCGTGCTCCTTCTCAAGGAGCTGCTGCTCGTAAGGGTCCAAGTCGGGCGGGCTGGTCACCAGCCGCTTGAGCTTCTCGAGCACCACACCTGATGTGCCGCCGAAGCGGTATAAAAGGTTCGCTGGACCCTTAGGCCCCGCTCCGTCGGCCCTGGCAGGCAAGCACGCCGTTGAGCACGACGCGCAGATCCTGTGTCTGGCGGTCGAGCCCGACGTAGCGCCGGTCGACATCCCGGACAGAGAGCACGGCCTCGCCCTCGGTGGAGTGCAGGAAGGCGTCCGGCGTCTCGAAGCCCAAGGGGACGACCTCGAAGGTCGGCTGGACGAGCAGCGGGATCGGGCGGTGATCCTCGAAGACCTGGACGGTCACGTGGTCCCCGGGCTGGAGATCGGTGTTCTCGTAGAGGGCCTGCTCGTTGAGACCTACGTGGCCCTGGGCGAGGTCCTCCGCGAACCCCCCGAACGGGGCAAGGTAAGCGAACCTGCTCGTCTCCATCGGCCACTGGACCCCCTCAGCCTGGTAGCCATCGACCGTACCAGGGTCGCGCCACCAAGGCTGGTTGATCCGGCGCCGACCACCTGGGCGACCTGACGGATCCATACCATGCCATCGTGCGGCATGCAGGGTTATACACTTTTCGATACAGGCATCGAAGACCTTGGGCCATCAGCCCTTCTTCGACGGTTTCCAGCCCTTCTATCGTTTCTATATGAACGCTTCGATGAAGGTCCGATGGGATTAAGCCGCTGGCAGCCACCCGCCGCCCTCGCGCACTGGCCGAGACGGAGGGGGGTTAGGACTAAGGCTCGCCCGCGGGTTCCCCGCGCCAACCCCATGCGAACCTTCGAGAACATCCTGGAGACCATCGGGCGCAC
>CAYXGD010000205.1:0-4168 GCA_964464425.1 uncultured Thermoplasmatales archaeon | reverse complement strand
TGGAGAACGGCAAGATCCTCGAGGAGGGCAAGGGCGAGGTCCAGGAGATGATCGACCTGGCCGACTTCGCGGTGGGGCAGTCCCGCCAGTTGTACGGCAAGACCATGGCGACCGAGCGCCCCGACCACCGGATGTACGAGCAATGGCAACCCATGGGCGTGGTCGGCATCATCACCGCGTTCAACTTCCCGGTCGCGGTCTGGTCCTGGAACAGCTTCATCGCCGCGGTCTGCGGCGACAGCATGCTCTGGAAGCCGTCCAGCAGCACGCCGTTGACCGCCATCGCCGTCTCGAAGATCGCCAACGAGCTCCTCGAGGAGCACGGCCACCCCGGTGTCATGACGCTGGCCTGCGGCGGCGGATCGACCGTAGGCAACTGGATGACCAGCGACCGCCGGATCCCCCTGATCAGCGCGACCGGCTCGTGCAACATGGGGTACAAGGTCGCCGAGGATGTCAGCCAGCGGATGGGTCGCACGATCCTCGAGCTCGGCGGCAACAACGGCACGATCGTGACACCCAGCGCCGACCTCGACCTCGCCGAGCGCGCCATCATGTTCGGGGCGGTCGGCACGGCAGGCCAGCGCTGCACCAGCATCCGACGCCTGTTCGTCCACGAGGACGTGGCCGACGATCTCCTGGGCCGCCTGATCCGCAACTACGAACAGGTCCCCGTCGGCGACCCGCTGGACCCGGACACGCTCATGGGTCCGCTGATCAACGAGCGGGCCGTCGACGAGATGATGGAGGCGCTTGGCCACGCCGAGAAGCAGGGCGGTCGGATCCTCACCGGCGGCGACCGCCGCCAGGATCTCGGGCCCCGCTACGTCGAGCCGACCATCGTCGAGGCCACCCACGACATGCCCATCGTCGAGGAGGAGACCTTCGCGCCCATCCTCTACGCGATCCGGTACCAGGACCTCGAGGACGCCATCGCGTGGCATAACAGCGTGCCGCAGGGCCTCTCGTCCAGCATCTTCACCCAGAACCTGAAGGAGGCCGAGCGGTTCCTCTCCGCGGCCGGTTCCGATTGCGGGATCGCCAACGTCAACATGGGCACGAGCGGGGCCGAGATCGGCGGCGCGTTCGGTGGCGAGAAGGAGACCGGCGGCGGCCGTGAGGCCGGCAGCGACAGCTGGAAGCAGTACATGCGCCGCCAGACGGTCACCATCAACTGGGGCGACGACCTGCCGCTGGCCCAAGGGATCGATTTCAGCATCGACGAGTGAGCTCGGGTCCCGGGCAACGGGCCGACGCCGCTCGGCCAGGCCCGCGTGATCCCTGGCACCTGGCGTAAGAGACATACGACCCCTCCCGGCGAGGGGAGGGGTATGCCAGCTCCAGGGGCCGTCAGGCTCTGCGCCCTTGGGATCCTGCTCCCGGTCCTGGCATCGGGCTGCGTGCTGACCGACAACACGTGCGATCGGAAGCAGACCATCGAGGCCTCGGTCGACGGTGTCGAGGGCGAGCTGACCCGGTTGGAGCTCATCTTCAACCAGGACCAGCACAACAAGATCAACCGGACCCAGGTCCGTGCCATGAGCTGCTGGTGGCCTGATCGACAGGAGATCGACGTGGTCGACGGCGAGCCCGTGCCCACCGTGATCGACTCGCTGTTCTTCAACGAGGTCCGGATCACCTCGACGGCCGGTGTGGTACGGATCGCTGCGCCCTTGGACAGGGTCGAGAGCGGCCCGTTACGGCTCGACGTGGACCTCCGGGATCGTGCCCCCGCAAGACCGATCGCGGGCCAGGACCCGGTGGTCAGATGGAACGGGACCAGGGTCGAGATCCGGATGACCGAGGTCCACCCCGATCCCGACGCCCTGGAGGGCCAGCACCCCGGGGCGACGACGGTCTCGCTGGCCGACGGGGAGAACCGAACATGGGAGCTGCCCGTGGTGACCCCCTGGAACCGAGGCATCACCGTGACGCTCAGCGCAGGCGGGGAGGACAACCCCCGGCTCCAGGGCGCCGTCCGGACGATCGGGGCCATCACCGTCTTGGCCCCCGACGGGACCGTGGCCAGCACCGAGATGATCCAGACGAGGACCTCGGGTAGCTTCTGGGCCAGCACGTGGATCAGGTTCCCGGACACCGTCGGGGTTTGGACGGTCCAGGTCGAGATGGAGGACAGGGGGTTGGGTCCCTACCACGCCGAGCTCACGGCCCGGGTGGACTACTGAGCACCACCACGGCTCCCTTGGGCCCGGTCACGCCGGGTCTTCGACGTAACGGGGGTAGGTCCCCTTGGCCGCCTCGGCCACGGCAGGGTCGAGGTCCACGGTCGCCAAGGGGGTCTCCCCGGTCGTCCGCGCCAGCACCCGGCCCTCCGGATCGACGACCATCGCTTCCCCACCCCAGGCGATGGACGCGTCCTCATGGCCCGGCCCGCCCCGGTTGGAGCTGAGCACGTAGGCACCGGCGGCGACAGCAGCCATCTGGCAGGCCACCGGCCAGCGCTCGGCGGCTTCGCTGGCTCTCGGGACCAGGATCACGTGGGCGCCGTCCTGGCCGTAGGCCCGGGCGTGCTCGCTGAACATCACGTCCGTGCAGACCAACGTGCCGACCTGGAGCGGGCCTACCGGTGCCACCTTGAACGGTCGGGTCCCGGGTTGGTACCACCGAGCCTCGTGCCAACCGGGCTCGTCGGGCAGGAACCGCTTCTCGTGGATGACACGGGTCCCCTGGTCGGCCGACCAGACGACCGCCTCGTTCACCCGGCGGCCCTCCCGCTCGGCCGGCCGCGAGGTGGCAACGTGCGCGGCGCCGAGCTCGGGTAGCCGCTCGATCAGGGCCTCGTGGCCCTCGACCGCCGCCTGCCAGGTGGCGTCGTCGGGCTTGCCCGGGGCGCAGAACCAGGGTGGCGCCGGCATCTCGGGTAGCAGCAGAAGCTCGGTGCGGTGGTCGGCGACGTGATCGGTCAGCCGCTCCCAGGCCGCCTCGAAAGCGTCGGGCGCATCAGGCAGCTGGCAGACGGTAGCTCGCATCCGCCACGGGGAACCACGAGGCCCGGCAAGGGGGTTCCGGTCCGAGCCGGGGCCGTTGCCCACACGCTGATATCCTGGGTCGGCCCATCTCTGGCCATGCCTCGGCGCGTCAGGCGCGCGAACCTCGCCCTGCTCTTGATCCTCTTGGTGCCTCTTGCCTCCCTGACGCCGGTGGGTAGGGCCCACGGCGACCGGAGCTTCGGCGAGGCCAGGGTCGCCCTGGACCCGGGGGAGAGCATGTCCTGGATCCGGGAGGTCCACTGGCACCGGCTCATGGGGACCGTGGAGGCCACGGGACCGGTCACGGTCAGCGTCCAGGGCCCGGACGGGCGAAGTGAGGCCGCTGGACCAGGGGCCAGCTTGCGTGTCGACCACCTCGTCGCATGCTGCCGGACGGCGACGTGGACCCCGCACACGGTCGAGATCACCAACACCGGCGATGCACCTGTGGAGGTGACTTACGACCTCGTGCTCCTCCACGACAACCTGGCCGTGACGGCTGACGACGCTGAACCCGGCGCGTGGTGGCAGACCCTGGCGATCGTCGGCCTGATGATCGGCATCCCGGCCTGGAGAGCCCGCCAACCGGCCTTGGAGGCGCCGGCAGGTCCCTGGCTCCGATCGAGCAGGATCCTGCACGGGACCGCCTGGGGGATCGGCGGCCTGCTGGCGCTGGTCGGCATGGCCCGGTTCAGCACCGGCCCGTTGACGGGCACCTTGGGCGCGACGGCCTGGTTCCCGCTGGATCTGGTCGGGTTCTTCAACACGCACAGCCTCGTGATGATGGCGGTGATGGGGGTCTGGGGGGCAGGTCTGGCGTGTTGGGCCGGTGCCCGGCGCCGGGCTGGCTCGCCAGCCGCCTACCGGGTCGATGGGTTGCTCTTCGCGGTCGGGAGCCTTGTCATCGGTGGCCTGATGGTCGCCGAGCTGGGCCGCTGGATCATCCCGGTGATCCTGGGCCTGGCGCCGGCGGCTGCGATCCTGGCCGACGTGCGCATCCCACGACGTGCAGGTGACGCCGAGCCGTGACCCGCGGTCGCTGGGTCAGCGGTCAGCCGTTGTGTTCCCGTCGGCGGTCGTGGTCCCGCTCGTCGTCCCGGGCCCGGAAACGGGCAGGCGGGGGCCGTCCTGCTGGATCACGACGGTCAGGGGTGTGGTCCCGGCGTTCTGGGCCATCT
>CAYXGD010000204.1:0-4174 GCA_964464425.1 uncultured Thermoplasmatales archaeon | reverse complement strand
GCTCGTTCGGTAGCCTGTTCCGAGACATCGAGCAGGAGTTCGAGCGGATGGATCGGCGGTTCGAGCAACTGCGCGAGGCCGCCCAGGAACAGCACAAGGGTCAGGGCCCCATGGTCTACGGTTGGACCATGAACATCGGCCCCGACGGCGTGCCCCGCGTCCAGCGGTTCGGCAACGTCGGCGAGGCCGAGGGTGAGCTGCAGGAGGGCTGGCGCGAGCCCTTCGTGACCAGCTTCCTCGACGAGGAGAAGAACCTCGTCCGGTTCACCGCCGAGCTGCCCGGTGTGCAGAAGGAGAACATCGACATCGAGGCCTTCGACGACGGGCTCAAGCTCGAGGCCACCGGCACCGACCGGCGCTACCGGACCCGGGTCCCTGTCGACCAGCTGCTCGACCCGGACACGGCCCAGGCCACCTACAACAACGGCATCCTCGAGGTGACCGTCGAGCTGGCCGAGCCGATCACGCCGGAAGGCCGCAAGGTCGACGTGAGCTGAGCCCGTCGCTCGACCGGCCAGGCGGTAGCTGAACAGACCTCGTCGGGCTGCCGCCACGGGGAGGGCGCGCCCCTCCCCCACCTCACCCCCTCATCGATCACCCCTCCCAGTCCAAACGCCATCCCACCGCTAGCCCCTCCAGCCAGGATCGCGAGCCGACACGAACGCCCCGACGAACCAGGACCATGACACGAGAAGAGATCCGAGCTAAGGTCGCAGAGGCGCGCCCGCAGGACGCGCGCCGGAGCATCGCACGCATCGACCCCGAGCTGGTGCAAGGCACCGGCCTCCAGACCGGCGACATCGTCTTCATCGAGGGCGACCGCCGGACCGTGGCCGCCGTCTACCCCGGCTACCCTCAGGACACGGGCACCGGCATCGTCCGCGTGGACGGCGCGACCAGGTCCAACGCCGGCGCGGGCATCGACGATCACGTCACCATCACCCCTGCCGACACGCGAGAGGCCACCCAGGTCAGCCTGGCCCCCTCGGTCGGCCTGCGCGGCTCCGGGCTGACCCGGCTGGTGCTCAACCAGCTCTCCGGGCGCCCGGTGACCCATGGGGACACCGTCAACCTGGATGTCCTCGGCCACCAGGTGAGCCTGGTCGTCACGGGCTACAGCCCCGAGGGGGACTCGGTGTTGATCACCCCCAGCACCCAGGTCCAGATCAGCGAGGAGACGGCCGAGGAGGCCCACCCCACCGAGCGCCAGGTCCCCCAGGTGACCTACGAGGACATCGGCGGCCTCGGGGGCGAAATCCGCAAGGTCCGGGAGATGATCGAGCTGCCCATGCGGCACCCCGAGGTCTTCGAGCGGATCGGGGTCGAGCCGCCCAAGGGCCTGTTGCTCCACGGCCCGCCGGGGACCGGCAAGACGATGATCGCCAAGGCCGTGGCCAACGAGACCCAGGCCAGCTTCTACACGCTCTCGGGCCCCGAGATCATGTCGAAGTACTACGGGGAGAGCGAGGAGCGTCTCCGGGAGATCTTCGACCAGGCCCGTGAGGAAGCGCCGAGCATCATCTTCATCGACGAGATCGACAGCATCGCACCCAAGCGCGACGAGGTCACCGGCGAGGTGGAGCGTCGGATCGTGGCCCAGCTCCTATCGCTCATGGATGGCCTGCAGGAGCGTGGGCGCGTGGTCGTGATCGCTGCGACCAACCGCGTCGATGCCGTCGACCCGGCCCTGCGCCGCCCCGGTCGGTTCGACCGGGAGATCGAGGTCGGCATCCCGGACCGGGACGGCCGCCACGAGATCCTCCAGATCCACACCCGGGGCGTCCCCCTGGACGACGAGGTGGACCTGGAGGCCTACGCCGAGCGCACCCACGGCTACGTCGGCGCCGACATCGCCGCCCTGTGCCGCGAGGCCGCCATGGGAGCCGTCCGCCGGATCCTCCCCAAGCTCGACCTGGAGTCCGAGGAGGTGCCGCCCGAGGTCCTCGAGGAGCTCGCGGTGACGCCGACCGACCTCGAGCAGGCGTTCAGCGAGATGACCCCCTCTGCCATGCGCGAGGTGGTCATCCAGACCCCCGACACCACCTGGGAGGACGTCGGAGGGCTCGAGGAGGCCAAGCAGGAGCTCGTCGAGGCCGTCGAGTGGCCGCTGGCCTACGAGGGCCTCTACGACCACATGGGCGCCGACGTGCCCAAGGGGGTGCTCCTCCACGGCCCTCCCGGCACGGGCAAGACGCTGATGGCCAAGGCGCTGGCCAACGAGGCCGGGGTCAACTTCATCAGCGTGAAGGGCCCAGAGCTGCTCTCCAAGTGGGTCGGCGAATCCGAGAAGGGCGTGCGGGAGGTCTTCCGCAAGGCCCGCCAGGCTGCCCCCTGCGTCGTCTTCTTCGACGAGCTCGAAGCCCTGGCCCCGGCCCGGGGTAGCAACCAGGGCGACAGCCGGGTCGGCGAGCGGGTGGTCAGCCAGTTCCTGACCGAGCTCGACGGCCTGGAAGCGCTCAAGGGCGTGGTCGTGGTCGCCTCCACCAACCGCATCGACCTGCTCGACGAGGCCCTGCTGCGGCCCGGCCGGTTCGACCGGCTGGTCGAGGTCGCCAAGCCCGACGCCGAGGCCCGGCGTCAGATCCTCGAGATCCACACGAGCGACCTGCCGCTGGCCGACAGCGTCGACCTCGAGCCCTTCGTCAAGCGCAGCGAGGGGTGGAGCGGGGCCGACCTGGCCGCCGTGGCCCACGAGGCCAGCATGCTGGGCATCCGGCGGTTCGTCCAGAGCGGGGCCGACCCCGACGATCAGACGGCCGTCGGCAAGGCCCGGGTCACCCAGGAGGAGCTCGACCAAGCCTTCGAGAAGATCGCCCACCGCTCCCGCGGCCCCCACGACGAGCCCGGTCGCGAGATCAGCTAACCGTCCGTCGGTCGGGCCATCGACGCCTCGCAGCCTGATGGGCTCGGCGCCTCCGCCGACAGGCGCGATCCGGGGTGGCTGGAGGACCCGTCCCCACCGGCGGGTCCCCACCCCCGATCCTCCCCAACCAGCCCAACAGCCTTGACCCCTCCATGCCATGACCACCCATGGAGACCCTGAGCACCCCACCGGAGGCCTTCGAGGAGCTCCCCGGTTCCGACCACGCACCGGCCACCGTGACCGTCGAGGGCCTGGAGATGGCCTACGTCGACGTCGAGGGGCCTGCCGACAGCGACGAGACGTTCCTGTGCCTGCACGGCGAGCCCACGTGGTCCTTCCTCTACCGCAAGATGATCCCGACCCTTGCCGAGGTGGGACGCGTCGTCGCACCGGACCTGATCGGGTTCGGCCGCTCGGAGAAGCCGGCTGAGCTGCCCGACCACACCTTCGACCTTCACCTGGAGAGCATCCGCCGGTTCGTGGAGAAGACCGACCTCACCGACGTGACCCTCGTCTGCCAGGACTGGGGCGGGATCCTGGGGCTACCGACGGCCGCCGAGCTTGAGGACCGCTTCGCTCGGCTGGTCCCCATGAACACCGGCCTGCCGGGTCCGGCCTGGGAGATGCCCGAGGTCTGGCACCAGTTCAAGCGGTTCGTCGAGGAGAACGCGGACGTCCCCGTCGGCTTCCTGATCAGCGAGGGCTGCGTGCGCCACCTCCCCCAGGAGATCATCGACGCCTACGAAGCCCCGTTCCCCGACGAGAGCTACAAGGCCGGCCCACAAGCCCTGCCGCTGCTGGTCCCCATCGAGGAGGGCATGGACGGGGTCGACGAGATGGCCCGGGCCCAGAAGGCTCTGGCCGGCTGGGAGAAGCCAGCCTTCGTGCTCTTCTCCGACAGCGATCCCATCACGCGGCCGGCCCGCGAGCCGATGCGCAACCTGCTACCCACCGCGCAGGACGAGCCGGACACCTGGATCGAGGACGCCGGGCACTTCATGCAGGAGGACAAGGGCCCCGAGGTCGCCGAGGAGATCGTGCGGTTCGTCGAGCGGCGGCCGCTCCCGTGAGCGCGTGGGCACGCCCGGGATCACAGGGACATCATCGTGCCAAACGCCAAGACCCCCGCCGCCCTTGCCCCACCCGTGCCTGACCCCATGATCGACGTCGAACCGATGGACGATGACGACCCCATGGCCTTCCGCGTCACGGTCGATGAGGGCGCCTCGAGCTCCCAGCACGTCGTGACCATGGCCCGGGGGACCTACGAGCAGCTCACCGAGGGGAAGGTCGAGCCTGCCCAGACCATCC
>CAYXGD010000203.1:0-4184 GCA_964464425.1 uncultured Thermoplasmatales archaeon | reverse complement strand
GCCCGCTGGTGGTGGCGGTAGCGCGTCTGGTTCGGCCGGAAGATGGCTCGGTCCACGGCGAACTTGCCGCCGCGACGCTTGGTGACCGTGGCCAGGCAGGTCTTGCGCTGGGGTTCGGTCTCCCACAGGCGCTCGGCGGTCCCGTTGGGCACGGGCGTGCCAGGCCGATGGGGGACCTGAAGGTTGGGGGCCGGGGCGGGCACCCGGGAGGCACGGTGGCGACCCTGGACGGCCCAGCAGGGGCCACGCGACCGGATCGGACCCGGTCGAACCCCCGGGACCGGTAAGTTGAAGTAGAGAACGGGTCAGCTGTCTCGTAGATAAGGAATGCTGTGTGGGACCCCGTGTCCCCGCTCTCCTACCCTGCTGTCCTCTTCGAGCCACAGCGCTGTCGTGCTGGTTGACCGAACCGCCTAAGCCCCAGGCCTGCCCTTGTCCGCCGATGCCGTTGATCCTGGCCATCGACCAAGGCACCACGGCCACCAAGGTGCTGGCGCTCGACGAGGACCGGTCGATCGTCGCCCGGGCCTCGCAACCGACCCCCCTCGAGCGCCCCCAGGCCGGCTGGGCCCAGAACGACCCCGAGGAGGTCCTGGACGCGACGCGCAGGACCGTCCACGACGTGGTCGACCAGGTCGATGTCGACGAGATCGAAGCCATCGGCATCACCAACCAGCGGGAGACCACGGTGGCCTGGCAGGCCGACACCGGGCGCCCGCTGGGACCGGCGGTCTCCTGGCAGTGCCGGCGGACGGCCCAGATGTGCCAGCAGCTCGGCGAGGACCCGGAGACCGTGGAGATGGTCCGGGACAAGACCGGCCTGGTGATCGATCCCTACTTCTCGGCGACCAAGATGCGCTGGCTGCTGGACAACGTGAAGGCCGTGGAGCGCGCCGAGCAGGCCGGCGAGCTGCTCTTCGGCACCATCGACGCCTTCCTCGTCCACGCCTTGACCGGCAGGCACGCCACCGACGTGTCCAACGCCTCGCGCACCATGCTCTACGACATCCACGCCGGGGCGTGGTCCGGCGATCTGATCAGCCTGCTGCAGCTCCCGCCGGAGGCCCTTCCCGAGGTCAGGCCCAGCTCCGGGACCTTCGGTGAGGTCGCCGAGGACGCCGCACTCGGCAGCGAGGTCCCTGAGCTGGCCGGCGTGCCCGTCACGGGCGTGGCCGGGGACCAGCAGGCCAGCCTCTTCGGCCACGGCTGTTTCGAACCGGGCGAAGCCAAGGGCACCCTTGGCACCGGCGCGTTCTTCCTGGTCAACACCGGCCCGGAGGCCTTCGAGGCCGAGCAGGGCATCCTGACCACGATCGCTTGGGACCTGGGCGACGGACCGGTCTACGCCCTGGAAGGTGCTGCCTTCGCTTGCGGCAGCGTGCTGGAGTGGGCCACCGAGGTCGGGCTCCTGCCCGCCCCAGAGGCTCTCGACCGGGAGGCCGGCCGGGTCGACAGCTCGGACGGGGTCGTCTTCGTCCCCGGCCTCTACGGCCTGGCGGCGCCCGACTGGGATCCAGACGCCAAGGGCGCGCTGTTCGGGCTGTCCGCGAGCACCGAGCCAGGCCACCTGGCCCGGGCCATCGCCGAAGGCCTCTCGGCGCAGAACGCCCGGCTGCTCGAGGCCCTGGCCCACTGCGGCCAAACCGTCGAGGAGATCCGCCTCGACGGCGGCGTCTCCCGGTCCGACCTCCTCTGCCAGCTGCTGGCCGATGCGACCCGCACACCGGTCCATCGGGCCCACGAGAGCGAGCTGACCGCCTTGGGCGCAGCTGGCCTGGCGGGCCTGGCCGCTGGGGTCTGGACCCTCGAGGAGCTGCGGCCCGGCGGGGACGACCGCTTCCACCCCGAGGACGAGGCCGGTTTCCTCGACGCCTACGAGACGGCCGTCGAGACGGTCCAAGGGCGCTGACCCACCCGCCGGTGGGTTAGGACGTCAGGTGATGCGGTCCGGTCCCCGAGGCTATCCTGGCGAGACCCATGGAAGTCTACGTACGCTTCGAAGCCTTCGACAGCATCGCCGCTCCCAGCGAGATCCTCGACCTCCGGGAAGCCGTCGGCACGGCGATGCAGCGCATCGAGAAGAGCGGATGCCTGATCGAGGGGCGCGTGTTCGTCGGCGTACGCGGGGGCGTGCTCCTGCTGGACGTCCAGGACGAGGAGCAGCTGTTCGAGCTCCTGTCGCCGGGGATCGTCGACCACTGCCACACCGACGTAAGGCCCGTGATCGGCCTGGCCAAGCTGGGTCGGTTCTTCGAGGAGGACAACCCCCGCCTGGCCCGGGAGGTCCAGGCCCCGACCGCGTGACCGGGCCGCGCGCCCGCCGATCGACCGTAAGAGCTTCGAGCCCGAGGAAGATGCAGCCTCGATGCTCGAAGCGCTCCTCGAAGGCAACGTGGACCACGTGGCCTCCCTGGCGGCCGACCACTTCGACGGGCTGGAAGCCGGCCAGGACCCCGGCGTCGTGGCGGTCTGTTGCTCCGACTCGCGCGTCTCGGCCGAAGGCATGTGGTCGATCACCGATCCCGGTGTCGTCTTCCTCTCGGAGACCATCGGGAACCAGGCGTGGGACGTGGTCGACGACGACCTGGTGGTCGACGGTGACGTCGCCTACCCGCTTGAGGCGCTGGCTCCGGAGGCCGTCGCCATCGTCGGCCACACGGGCTGCGGGGCCGTCACGGCCGCCCTGACCGCCGTCCGAGAAGGCCAGCTCCCCGAAGCCCAGGGCCTGCGTGCCAAGGTCCAACGCCTCGTGCCGGTGGTCGAGGCCGGCCTGGAGCAAGAGGGGGTGGCCGAGGCCGACGACGTGGTGGACCGGTTGGTGGAGATCAACGTCCACGCGCAGGTGGACTTCCTGCGCACCAACCCGTTGGTCCCCGAGGAGACCGAGGTCCTCGGCTTCGTCTACGATCTTCACGGACGGTACGGCGGACCCAGAGGCCGGGTCTACCTGATCGACCGCGACGGTGAGACCGACCCGAAGGTCCTGGCCGACGGGCTCCCAGGGCACCTACGGCAGAACGTGGCCAGCCTCCTCCACGGCTAGTCCCGCCTGTGCCTGCCGCTGCGTCACCATGCTCCCAGCTGGGTCCCCCGGGATCGTCCGAGCGCCGGGGTGGGCCCTGGCGACCGGCTGGGCTCGGGGACGGTCGGGTGACCGACGCTACTCCGGTGGGTCGTTGGTGACCTCGACGCCACCGAAGATCGCGGTCGCCCGGATCCGGAGAACGGGGCCGTCGCCGGTGGGTGGCTCGGTGGCATCCTCGACACCGCCGAACAGGGGGGTGCCACGGACCTCGACCCGCCAGCTCTTCGGCACCGAGACCTCCACGCCCCCGAACAGGGCGGTGACCTCCAGATCTGCGCCAGCCTCAGGCAACTCGGCGGACTGGAGATCCAGCCCCGCCCCGCCGAACATGGCGGTCACGCTCCCCCCGGAGAAAGCCTTGGAGGCGTTCTGGACCTCCAGGCCTCCGAAGGCCACGAACCGGTCGACGGTGTCCTCCCTGACCTTGGTCGCGCTGGCCCTTGATCGACGGGCCGACCGGCCGGTGGCCGCGGACACCACGATCCATAGACCGACGAGGATCAGGGCCGCCGGCAACAGGAACCGGGTCAGGCCGCCTGGGAGCAGGTCGAGCTCCCGGGCCTGGAGGAGGGCCCCGGTCCCGATGAGGAGGGTCGCCGCGATCGGCCCCATGGAGCCGGTGGCCAGCTGGACGACGCCGACGAGGATCAGCAGGCTGGGCCACCAGGTCCCGACGAACGCCCCGAAGTTCCAGATGGCCAGGCGTTCCAGCAGGATCCCGACCCCGACGAGGAGGAGGATCGATCCGATCAGGAGGCGTCCGCGCATGGGATCACAGCTCCTTCACGCGTCCCGCCGGCATATACTCCGCTGCATGGTCCCGGCCCTGGGACTGGCCAGCGCTGGCCACGAGGCCTAAGTGCCAGGCCGAGCTATCCTTCTGCGATGGCCCACTACCTGGTCCGCGCCTACCCGGATCACGACACGCTGCCCGACCTGATCGAGCGGTTGCAGAGCGGTGAGGTTGCCGGCATGGAGCCCTTCGGCAAGGAGCTCGATCGCTGCCTGCGGCGGGCCAAGCTCGACCCGACGACCGGACGGGCCGTCTGGGAGGAGGAGGACCACTGCTCGCCACCGCTGGCCATGGAGAAGGACGCGG
>CAYXGD010000202.1:0-4192 GCA_964464425.1 uncultured Thermoplasmatales archaeon | reverse complement strand
GTCGAGATGCCCGAGGTCGAGATGCCCGAGATCCCCGACCACCTGCTCACCGAGCAGGAACGCATCGAGAAGTACGGACCCGAGGAAGCCGAAGACATGGTCGAGGACGTCGAAGGCGAGGCGCCGGCCCGAGCCGACGCCGACGAACCCTTCGAGGGCCCGATCGAGGCCGGCGACGAGGGCGCCTTCGAAGGCCCCATCGAAGCCGACGGCGACGAGACCGACGAGGGCGCCTTCGAGGGGCCCATCGAGGCCGAAGACGAGTAGGCCGACGACAACCAACTGATAGGAGGAGACGACCATGGTCGACCTGAACCGCGCACTACGAACCGCCGCCCAGACCGGTGAGATCACCCTGGGCCACAAGACCACCCGAGAGGCCGCCAGCGACAACCGAGCCAAGGTCATCGTGCTGGCCCGCAACATGCCAGCCGAGGCCCGCGACGACGTGGTGGCCGCTGCCGACGAGGCCGGCGTCCCGATCCTCGAGTTCGAGGGCACCAACGTCGAGCTCGGCCCGGCCTTCGGGAAGCCGTTCGCCGTCTCCGCGGCGGCCATCATCGAGCCCGGAGAGAGCGATATCCTGCAAGCCGTCCAGCGGTAGCTTGCGATGACCGTCGAACGGAAGCTCGACCTGCGTTCGTTGAGGCTCCTCAACACGTTCGAGGACCTCACCGGGGTCCAACCGATGGACGTCGTCGAGGACGAGCAACGCTACGTCTTCCTCGTCGAGGACGAGGATGTCGGTAAGGCCGTCGGGAAGGGCGGCTCCCGCCTCAAACGGGTCCGGGAGAAGATCGGCAAGAACGTCGACGTCGTCGCGTACGATGAGGACCCAGCGACGCTGGTCAGCAATTTCTTCCGCCCCTACGATGTCCAAGGTGTCAAGCTCGAGGATCATCGCGACGGCGACACCCGGGCACGGGTCCGGGTCGACCCGAAGGACAAGGGACGAGCCATCGGCAAGGGCGGTCGCAACGTCCAGCTGTGCGAGGAGCTGGTCGGGCGACACACCAACGTCACCCAGGTCGTCGTGGACGCAGGCAGCGTCGTCACCGGCGCGTGACCTGCATCGTGTTGGGCCCATCCGGAGGGAGCTTTCCTTGGACCGGCTTGGATGGGCACGGACGCTGGCGTTCACCGGCTTGGCCCTGAGCCTTGCTGCCCTCCCGATCGCCTACCTCTGGCTCGGCGGCCCGCGAACCGTGGCCGCGTCTGGCTGGCTGGCGATCGTCCAAGCCGTCGCGCTGTTCGTCCCAGGCGGCCTGGTGGCCGTTGCGGGGTACAACACGTACGCTGCCTTGCCTGTAGCTCTACGCTCCCGGACACGCGCCCCCTACCTCATCCTGATCGTCGTAGCCCTTCTCCCCGCCGTCCTCCTGACCGCGTTGCTCACCTTCCGTCTCTCACCCACGTGACCGAGGTAGGCCTAGATGGCGCACGAGAGGGCCGAGATCCCCAGGGTCTTCGTCTACGGTACGCTGAGGCCCGGGTTCGAGAACCCCGGCCGTGAGCTCCTTGCCGCCCAAGCCGACCATGAAGCCCACGCCCGCGTCCGCGGCAAGCTCGCCGTGATCCAAGGGCTCCCGGCCCTCCTCGTCGACCAGGCGTCGGACGAGACGGCCTGGGTTCTCGGGGACGTCTACCAGCTCGACGCACCGGCGCCGCTCCTCGAGGCGCTGGACAGGTACGAGGGCGTCGAGGGTCCGCACCCTGGACCTTACGATCGGCAGGTCCACGAGGTGGTCCTCGACGACGGCTCGAGGTGCCGGGCCTGGGTGTACGTGTGGACCGGCCCGACGCACGGCGCCAGGCCGGTCCCAGAGGGGGACTACATCGAGTTCCTCGCCCGACAGGGCGACGACGAGGCGTGACTAGCCGCCACAGTACGAGGCGTCAGCGTGGCTCTCGGCGACGACCACATCGGGTCGGGTCCCGGCGCCCATCAGGTGGAGCCCGCGCACGGTCACCGAGCTCTTGCAGTCGGTCGGGTCTTGATCTGTGACCTGCTCGTTCAGGATCAGGGTCGACCCGTCCGGGAGGGTCAGCTCGGTGTTCGGCGGCGGCGAGCACGGAGCGGTCAGGCCGATCCGGTCGCACACATCCTCCCCTGCCACGGTCAGCCCGACGATGGTGGTCCCACCCTCGGTGGTGGCGGGCAGGTCCGAGGCGACCGCGCCGGCGCGGCTCTCGACCGCCGTCCCTTCGATCAGGCATCCGTCCTTGTCCTGGAACAGGCAGAGCTTGCTCACCTTGCTCGAGGCGTTGGCCCAGCTCCGGTCGGTCTCCCAGGCACCGTGGGCCTCTGACTTGACGACCTCCAGCTCGTTGCCCGCGATCTCGGTCTCACCGATCGCGGTGGACTCGTGGCCGCCGGTGAACGGGATGCGGGCCTTACCGGTCTCCAAGGGGTTCTGCGCCGGCAGGGAGACGTTCAGAGCCGTGGCATCGGCGCCGACCTTCTGGGTCGGGCCGCACGGCGGCAGCATCGGGAAGTCGGTGTGGCCCTTGGCCTGGCTGATCACGATGTCGATGGTCTGGAGACCGTCGGTGGCCTGGTCGACATCGCGCAGGTAGACGTGGATGGCGTTGACCGTCAGGTCGCTGGCCCACCCGTCGTTGACGGGGTCGTCGGGCGCGTGCACCCAGCCGATGCGCTCGTAGAGCATCACCCGGCTCCCGTTGCCGAACCTATCGCTCAGGTCGACCATCTGCCACGGCTGGACGTTGGCGATCTGCTGCCCGTCGACGACCAGGCCAGCGAACTGCGTGCCGGTGGAGTTCCAGCCGGCTTGCGTCGCGTTTGCGTCGGTGTCGGCCACGCTCTGCACGCTGTCAGCCTTGACCAGACCATCGAGGAGGTTCACGTTGCTGAGGGTGACCGTGGAGGTCTGCATCGAGACCCCGTAGCCTGGATGGTCGTTGATGTCGACCTGGGAGGTGGCGTTGCCAAGCTCGTAACGGGCCAACGTGTCGAACGTGCCGGTCGGGTCCGAGAGGTTGATGCTGTCGATCCGGTCGGTCTCCTGATCGGTCCCGACGCCCGAGAGGTTGACGGCGGTCCGAAGGGTCTTGTCCCGGTCCTGGAGCGCGTCACCCGCGGTCCGGATCAGCAGGCCCGTGCCTCTCGACCGGGCGTTGGCCCAGGCAGGGTCCGGTGTCCACTTGTCCTCGCATGCCTCCTGGTTGGTCGCTGAGAGGCTGCCTGTCTCGTCGGAGGCCGGGTCGTCTGAACCGATGCCTGCCATGCCGACGTCGTCGGCGAGGAAGAAGGCGGTCGGTACGACCAACGCAGCTGAGGCCAGGACGAGCACCCACTTGGATGCGATGCTCCCGCGATCGTTGTCCCGCATGTCGTGCACCTTGCCCCGGGAGCCCGGGCCCAGGAGCATAAGGCCTCTGTCAGAGAGGTCGAATCCTGCCCCCTTAGCGTTAGGGAGTTATCACATGGGTGTGACGGTCGCCTCACATCAGAGGACCGGGTCCTCGCGCCACTCGCCGTACACGCGACGCCAGACGTCGCACATCTCCCCCAACGTAGCGTAGGCCTTGACGCAACGGAGGATATGCGGCATCTCGTTCTCGCCCTCCTTGCAGGCCACCTCGAAGGCGTGGAGCGCGTCCTGCACCTCCTTCTCGTCACGCTTCTCGCGTAGCTCCTCGAGGCGACGGGTTTGGCGCTGGCGGGCGTCCTCTGCGTCGATGCGGAGGATCTCGATCTGATCCTCCTCGTTCCCTTCGGTGAAGGCGTTGATACCGACGATGCGTCGGTCGCCCTCGTCGATCTCCTGCTGGTACCGGTGGCTGGCGTTGGCGATCTCCTTCTGGAAGTAGCCCTTCTGGATCGAGGGCAGGACACCGCCCTGGCTCTCGATCTCGTCGAAGTAGCTGCGGGCCTCCTCCTCCATCTCATCGGTCATCCACTCGACGAAGTACGAGCCCGCTAGGGGGTCGATGGTGTTGGCCACGCCTGACTCGTGGGCGAGGATCTGCTGGGTGCGCAGCGCGACACGGGCGGCTTGCTCGGTCGGCAGGGCCAGGGCCTCGTCGTAGCTGTTCGTGTGGAGGCTCTGGGTCCCGCCCATGACCGCTGCCAGGGCCTGCACGGTGGTCCGGACGATGTTGTTCAGGGGTTGCGGCGCGGTCAGCGAGCACCCGGCGGTCTGGGTGTGGATCTTCAGCAGCCAGGAGC